>JAZNJP010000225.1:0-2697 GCA_045578125.1 Candidatus Gastranaerophilales bacterium
AAAAATTGAAAACCTTGAAAATTTTGAATCTAAAAAACCTGAAGCAGTTAAAGACGAAGAAGGTATGATTACCCTAAGCGCTGGCATTGAACGCAAAAATATAATAAAAGATTATACTTTTACACCATTTGCTATAACAAAAAAAGATGCGGTTGAAAAAGCACTTGCAGGAAGGCCTGATCTAAAATCACTCAAAATGCTAACAGATGTGCAAGAAGAATCATTAAGCGCAATCAAAAAACAATATGCTCCAGAAATAACAGCTGACCTCAATTGGGGCTACACAAAAAATGAAAGCACATATTCAAGCCCTCTCACGGTCGGTGCAGGCGTTGGGTTAGGTTCTGTTAATCCATATAAAATTCACAACGAAATTAAACAAGGAGAAGAATATTTAAATATTGCATATCATAACTACAATATTTCAAAAGCAGATATATTTTGGGAAGTGCAGACAAATTATGTGAATATGCGTCAATTAGAAAAGAAAATTCCATTAATGAACGAAAAAGTGAATGCAACACTTGAAAATTTTGAACTTGCAGATGGTAGTCACAACGTTGGTTTAAATAACTATATCGAGCTTCAAGACGCACTTACAAACTACAACAATTCTCAAAGAAATTTTATCGAAGCAGTGTTTAATTATAACGTCGCAAGAGAAACTTTGCTGAAATCCATGGGGGTTAGATGAATAAAAAACTGACAATAATAGTTTCAAGTATAATTTTGGCACTTATTTTATGTGTAATTTTCTTTTTTATAATTAGAAAAAACAAGCCTAGTTATATAATAAAGCCAATCGAGAAATGCACAATTGTGCAACTTGTTGAAGCATCTGGCACAATCAAGCCAATTAACACAATCGCAGTGGGTACACAAGTTTCAGGAACAGTTGCAAAAATTTATGTTGATTTTAATAGTGTTGTTAAAAAAGGGCAATTGCTTGCTGAGCTTGACCCAAGTTTATTTCAAGCAAATGTTGACCAATCAAGAGCAAAATTAGCAAATGCAAAAGCATCATATGCAAGGGCTCAATCTTCTCTTAATTACAAAAAAAATAATTATCAAAGGTATAAAAATTTATACGCAAAACATTATGTTTCAAAAGATGACTTAGAACTTGCTGAGGCGAATTATCTTCAAGCGAAAGCTGAAGTCGACGCGGCTAATGCCGAAATGAAAGCAGCAAGTGCTACTTTGGAAAATAACCTAACGAACTTGAGATATTCTAAAATTGTGTCTCCTGTTGACGGGACAGTTATTTCTCGCGCAGTTGATGTTGGTCAAACGGTTGCCGCAAGCTTCAACACGCCAACTTTGTTTGAAGTAGCTAAAGATCTTACGAAAATGCAAATTGAAACAAGCGTATCCGAAGCAGATATAGGAAAAATTAAAGTTGGGCAAAAAGCGCAATACATTTTAGATGGTTACCAAGAAAGGGTTTTTGAAGGTCGTGTTACTCAAGTGCGACTAGCTTCAACCACCACAAACAACGTTGTAACCTACACTGTAATTATCTCCGTTGATAACTCAGAAGGCTTAGTTATTCCTGGCATGAGTGCAAATGTTTCAATTATCACAGGGGAAGTTAAAGATGTTTTGTGTGCACCAAATACCGCGCTTAAATTTACTCCTGTAACAAATACTAAAAAATATGAAAAACAAGGAGTTTGGATAAAATCTGGCGCAGTCCTTAAAAGATATGATATCGAACTTGGTTTATCAGATGATGACAAAACTCAAATTATAACAGATGAAATAAAAGAAGGCGATAATGTTGTTATTGCTGACCAAAACAGAAAGAAAAAGAATAACATGGTACGCAGGCCACCAATATAAACAAATATGACACTAATTGAAGTAAAAAATGCAGTTAAAATATACAGAATGGGCGAAGAAGATTTCTACGCTCTGAATGATGTGTCGTTTGAAATCGAAAAAGGTGAATTTGTTGCAATTATGGGGGCTTCAGGTTCTGGTAAATCAACTTGTATGAACATGCTGGGCACGCTTGATAAACCAACAAGCGGAAGTTATTTTTTAGACGGTGTTGATGTTTTATCTTTAAATTCAGATGAGCTTTCAGATATTAGAAACAATAAAATTGGTTTTGTTTTTCAAGGCTTTAATTTAATTTCAAGAACAAGCGCAATAGATAACGTTTGCATGCCAATGATATATAAAGGTGTTCCCGAAGAAGAAAGGCGCAAGCGAGCTCGCGAAGCACTTAAAATTGTGGGGCTTGAAAATAAAGAAAACAATATGCCTTCTCAAATGTCTGGCGGGCAACAACAAAGAGTTGCAATTGCAAGGGCAATTGTAAATGATGCGCCTTTAATTTTAGCGGATGAACCTACAGGAAACTTGGATACAAAAACAAGTGTTGATGTTATGGAATTTTTTGTGAATTTGAACGAAAAATATGGCAAAACCATTGTGCTTGTAACACATGAAGATGACATTGCAAAATATACAAAAAGAATTTTAAAATTTAAAGACGGAAAAATTATTTCGGACAGGAAGCAGAAGAAATAATGTTATTTCTTTAAATCAATTTCATAGCCAAGAATGTCAAGAATTGTCATTACTTCGTTAAATGTGATTGTACCTTTGGTTAGTTTTCTTGAAAGACCTGATTGTACGCAAGATTTACCAGTTTTTTGGGTAAGCAAATCTGCTAATTGTTTTTGGGTC
>JAZNJP010000226.1:0-3108 GCA_045578125.1 Candidatus Gastranaerophilales bacterium
AAGAACTATTTGAAGTTATTTGTTTATAATACTGAACAGCTTTGGTTAAAAAACCTCTTTTGTAGTAAGCTTGTGCAAGATAATAAATATTTTCTTCATCGTTTGGTCTTAGTGTTTTAATTTTTAAATAAGTCGCAATTGCTTCATCAAGTTTATTTGTCGCAAATTGAATTTGCCCAAGATTGTAATAAGCCTCATAAAACTCTGGGGCAAGATTGATTGCAGACTGAAACGAATGAATTGATTTGTCAATGTTTCCTGTTTGATAATAGTCAATTCCTGCGTTGTAATAATCCACAGCAGCCTTGGGCAATTCAGCCGAATGAACACAAAGCGGGAAAAATAAAGCCATCAATGTTAAGAATATTTTTTTCATGCTATCATTATATAATCAAAGAAAAATAAAATACAAACAAAAATTTTGACAAAAATATGGTGAAAAAATGCTAATTTTAGGGATTGAAACAAGTTGCGACGAAACAGCCTGCGCCATTGTTAGAGATGGTAGAGAGGTTTTATCAAATGTTGTTGCAAGCCAAATTAAAACACACGCTGAATTTGGCGGAGTTATTCCTGAAATTGCAGCTCGCGAACATTTAGATGCAATCAATGTTTGCATAAAAGAAGCATACAAAGAGGCTGGTGTTTCGTCTGATGAAATTGACGCATTTGCTTCAACCGTTGGCCCAGGGCTCGTTGGGTGCTTGCTTGTTGGGCTAAATTCAGCTAAAACTTTATCTATTGTGCACAATAAACCATACATTGGGGTTAACCACCTTCAAGCGCACATCAGTGCCAATTTTCTTGAAACAGAGCTTGAACCACCTTTTATGGGGCTTTTAGTATCAGGAGGGCACACACAAATTATCTACGTTGAAGACTACGACAAGCAAAAAATTGTGGCACAAACTATAGACGACGCCGTTGGCGAAGTTTATGATAAAGTTGCTCGCCTTATGGGACTACCTTATCCTGGTGGCATTATGCTTGATAAAATGGCACAAGAAGGAAATAAAAACGCATTTAAATTGCCCAAAGCTAAAGTTGGCGAAGATGAATTTAGTTTTTCAGGACTTAAAACCGCAGTTTTAAGGCTTGTGCAATCGTTTAATGGTAAAGAACTTCCAAAACACGATATTGCAGCAAGTTTTCAAGAATGCGTGAGTGAAACATTAATTCAAAAATTACTTATTCAAGCAGACAAATATAATTGCAAAAAAATAGTACTCGCAGGCGGGGTTGCAGCAAATAGCGAACTTCGAAGAAAAGTTGCGGAATTAAACAATAAAGGTTATATTACGCAAGCACCAAAAATGAAATTCTGCACAGATAACGCTGCAATGATAGCATCTTGCGCTTATTTCAACCCAATTAAATCAGATAACCCGCTTGAGCTTGAAGTTTTCTCAAGAGATTAATTGCAAAATAATTAAGAATTGAACTTATTTTGTGCTTCTTTTATGCCACTCAATACATACATTTCAACTGCGTCCGCTGCTTTTTTAATTGTTTGGGATAAAAGTTCATCTTCATCAGATCGAAAATTGCCCAAAACATGGTCATTTAATGGAATTCTTGGGTCTTTTGGGCCGATTCCAACTTTCAATCTATCAAAAACATTAGTACCTAAATTATTTATGATTGATTTTATGCCGTTATGTCCACCATCAGAGCCTTCAGAGCGAAATCTCATACGTCCTAAATCCATGCTCACATCATCAAACACAATTAAAATATCTTTGTTTGAAAGTTTATAAAAATTAGCAAGCGCAATCACTGCTTCGCCTGATAAATTCATATAAGTTGAAGGCATCAAATATAAAACATCGCCAGATTTTGCAAAAAAACCTTTAAATTTTTCAGTAAGTGTTAAATTTTTTCTGCTCAAAAGTTCATCTAACACCATAAAACCAGTGTTGTGGCGAGTGTGCGCATATTTTACTTCTGGATTTCCAAGACCAATTATTGCTTTCATTTTTACCTTTTAATTTTAACTAAAATTTATCTCATCTATCTTAATTAGCTTGTTAACTCATTAAAAAGAAAGTTCATTTAATTATCATTATAGCAGTAAAAATTAAATAGGGAGAGGAAATGTCTAGAAAATCTATGGCTCAAGAAAAAAGCTCTATAAAACTAGGAAATTTTTTAAATGAAAATAATTTGCACAAAAAAGATTTTGCGCAAATGATAGGCGTAACTTTGTCTTATATTTACAACCTCATCGACGAAACTATACCATTTTCAGGACGCGCGACAACGCTTGAACGAATCGCAACAGTTATGGATATTTTACCTGAAGAGTTTGAAGAATATATTATTGAAGACGACTCAAAAAAATTTGATGAAAACCTTGATTTCATCAAAAGCAAAATTAAAGAAACAAACTCAACAACTTTAGAATATTTGAGAAAATTTGAGAAAAAACAAAGGCTTAAAATTGTTGACATATTAAGAGGCCATGCAGATTTACCAATAAATTATCTTGAGCTTGAAAAAATGTGCACACACGCAAACATCGAAAAAGATGACATTTTTAAAATTTGGATAAATGTTATGGTGAATTATCTAAACAAAGGCGGTTTTGATTCGAAAATCAACGAGGGCTTACTTGATAGCATGTTCAATTGTGCCAAAAAATATGTTTTTAAATAACTTTTAAAAAATATAATTTTTCCCCTTGAAAATCCTTGTCATCAGGCGCTTTTAAATTGTTTACAAATTTGCAAGAAAATGTGTTTGTAATATAATATTAGTAACGATTTAGGGGAAATTTACATGACAGACACAACAAATCAACAAAGCTATGATGCAAGTAATATTAGGGTTTTAGAAGGTTTAGAAGCCGTTAGAATGCGTCCGGGGATGTATATCGGCTCAACTTCTCAACGCGGTTTGCACCATTGTATTTATGTGATTGTAGATAATTCAATCGACGAATCTTTAGCAGGATATTGTAATACAATTAAAGTTATTGTTAATGAAGATGAAAGCGTTACGGTTATAGACAACGGTCGTGGTATTCCTGTTGATATTAAACCAGAAACAGGTAAATCTGCACTAGAAATCGTTCATACAGTACTTCACGCTGGTGGTAAATTCGGAGAT
>JAZNJP010000227.1:0-5771 GCA_045578125.1 Candidatus Gastranaerophilales bacterium
TACCAATATTCGTAGTTATTTTTCCAACATATAACATATATCTTTTCTTCCCATGTTAATAAAAACAAGAACATAGAAAAAATTGCCTTTTTCTTGTTATTTTTTTGGGACGTTTTTTATTTTAATACAGGCAAGGCTAAAAACAAGCACCCAAGCACATTTAAGAAAACAAAAAGCCCAAAAAGCACACTCCTTGTGGCTTTTCCCTTATGTAAAATAATTCCTTTTGCAAAAAGAAATATTAAAAGTGGGTAAATTTCAATAATATGGCATGCCGCAAAATTAATTTTTAAGACATTTAAAATTAAATATACAGTAAAAAATGTTGCAAACGAGGTGCTCAGTGCATAATAAACATTGTGTTTTTGATGAACAAAAGTTCTAATTATAAAATAAGCCGAAATCATACTTGGAGTAAAAACAAAAACCCAAAACACAATGTTATTTAAAATATTTTGGTTAATACTAGCAATTTTTAAGCCAACAGGGCTTATTGAAAAAAGCGCAGAGTAACTAACCAAAACATCGTTTATGTTAATTGAAAAAGGATTTGCCTTGACATCTAAAAAACCAAAAATCATAAACAAGCAAATTGGAATTGCAAGCACCAATGGGAAAAGAAAATTTGTGAATGCTTTATCTATTTTTACTTTTTGGTTAGAAAATGCAAAAATTGCAATAAAATTAAAAATTACAAAAAATATACTCACAGGGTGTAAAAGAACAAGTAATAAACTTAAAAGCGAGATTGCAGACAGATTCCCGAGTTTTTTATTTTTTAAAACTTTAAGCGAAAGAAAAACTATTAAACTTGATATAAAAAACAGCAAATTCACAGAATTCAAACTATGGCCAAAAGAAATTAATATCCCGCTAATTGCACAAATTGTTCCTGCAAATAAACCCATATTAGAATTTTCTTTTGATGAAATATAACCAATAAAATAAAGAACAATAATTGATGCAATACCAAAAATTAAACTGAAAATATCAGCGCCAAAAAAATTACCCAAATTGAAATGCAAATTTTGGGCACACCAAGGAAAAATGAAAGATGATCTTGCGCCAAAAAAAGTATTGGCACTAATTCCGCTTGCAAAATCTATAGAAGCCGAAATACCGTTCCCCGCATAGCTTCCAAGCGCTCTTAATATTAAACCGAAACACACTAAAACAAATAAATTTAAATAATTCTTCTTATCCATAAAACTATTCTACCAAACGAGTTTTTATTTGTCATTCAATATATTTAATTGTGTTATAATATTTGGTGTGAACAAATTGGGAAAACGGGTTTAATGGCATACAGCAACACAATCGTTATAGTATCTGATAGCGAGGAGACTTTTGAGAATATTAAAAGCAAATTTTCGCTGCTCCGCGGGCATGACAAAGTGCTCAACATTGGAAAAAATGATTGTATCGAATTTTTAAAAGAGACTGTTCCAAATGTTGTAATTTTCCCGCACGAAGATGAACAGGCAACCTTTAAGTTAATTAGAAACATCAAAAGAGAAAAATTTATTAAACAAATTCCAATCATTACCCTTGGAAGTACAAAAAACAGGGATTTCTTCACAGAAGCATATGATGCTGGCGCAGATGAAATTTTATTTGAAGATACAGCCGAATATGAACTCTTAATCCGCGTTATTTGGGCAATCAAAAGAGGTATTAAAAACAATAAAGACAAAAACTTTGATAATTTCTTGAAAAGCGTCGGGATTTTGGACGATTCCAATTTTGTTCGAGAAGAATATGGTGAAAAATTCTTACAAAGCGAAATAAATTACTCTATTGCATACGATGTCAAATCTTCTCTTATGCTTATTGCTCCAAGCAAAAAAACTGCTCATTTCACACAAGAGTTGAGAAAAGCAGTGAGAAACATCGATATTGTTGTGCCAGATGATGAGAATTTTTATATCTTTATGCCAGACACAACTGTTAAAGGTGGCAAAAAATTATACGAAAGATTATCTTCTACCTTTAGGCTAAATGGCGGCTTAAAGGGGGTTATTGTTGAAGTTGGCTCAAGTAATTTTGATGAAATTAAATCTGCACTCAACAAAAATTTAAATTCTTTGAAAGAAAATGCACTTGTAACACTCACGGCTAAAACTTTGGAAATAAAGGTAGAAGATGAATTTGAAGATATTTTACCTGAAAACAAATTGCAAAAATTGAAATACAAAAGAAAAATCAAAGCACTAAAATCTGAACTTGAAGAAGCAGAAAAGCTCGAAGCAGAAGAAAAAGTGGAAAAAACAAAAGAAAAAGTGCAAATAAAACCTGAGGAAAAAACACTCGAGACAGAAGAAAAACCAGAAACAAAAACCAAAGAAGAACCTCAAAAAGAAAAAATTGAAAAACAAATAGAAGAAAAACCTCTTAAGAAAAAATTAAAAAAAGAATCTAAAAAAGAAGAAGTGCAAAAAGCGCCTGAAAACATAGCCCTTGAAGAAATGGTGCAAGAAAATAAAACAAAAAAACAAGAAAAAACTGTTCAAGAAGCAATTTATGATAAACCAATTGAAGAAATTTTAACTCCTGAACAATTAAGCCAAAAAAGAACAACAAAACTTAAAAAGCTAAAAACAACTGCAAAACAAAAAAGTAACGATGGGCTTTACGAGCAAACCTTCAAAAAGAAAATCGAAATTATAATCGTTCCACAATTTGTGAAATACAGAGACATAATTCTTGCAAACATCAAAAAAAGCGTGGCAGACATTGCAATTTCAGAAGAAAAATGTTCTTTTATGGCAGCGCTTGACGATTTTGAACATAAAATTACAATTGCAAAAAGCGAAAATATGAATATTTCAATAAACATTGAAAGCGACAATGGGAAAAAGAAAAAAGTCAAAAAAACAACATTAAATATTCTTGAATTAGATTTTGAAAAAATGACAAAATTGATGACTATTTTTCTTGGGGAATTTAGAAAGAGCATAAAAAATGTTTAACGAATACATTGATATTATTGAGAAAGAACTGGAAAACTGTTTTTGCGACAATAGATTTTTCATACACCAAGAAATAAAAGAAGCAATGGCATATACAACTCTTTTGCCATCTAAAAAACTTCGTGCCATTTTCGCTCTTGAAACTTGCAAAATTTTCTCTGGATCATATGAAAATGCTCTCGGACTTGCACTTGGAATTGAAATGCTACATTCTCAAAGTTTAATCCACGATGACCTGCCCTCAATGGACAACGATGATTTAAGACGAGGAAAACCAGCAAACCACAAAGTTTTTGGCGAAGCAACTGCAATTCTTGCAGGAGACGCTTTGATTTCATTTGGCGCGCAAACAATTTTAGAAAAAACACCTAAATATATTGAAAAAGAAACTATTTTCAAAGTTTTGAATGAATATTTAAGCGCCGCTGGGGCTTTTGGAATTGTCGGCGGTCAAATTGCAGATATAAATGCCGAAAACAAACAAATCACAAAAGAAGAACTCGATTTTATTCATAAATATAAAACAAGTGCCTTGTTTGAGCTAGCAATTAGAGGCGGCGCAATGTTAGGTGGTGCAAATAGCACAGAAATTTCTGATATTACAAAATTTGCAAAAGCTTTTGGGCTTGCTTTTCAGATAAGAGATGACATTTTAGATGTGATTTCAAACGAAAAAGAGTTAGGAAAAACCATCGGCAAAGACGCAAAGGCAAATAAATCAACATATGTGACTTTTTGGGGGATGGAAACTGCGAAAGAAAAGTTGCTCAATCTCTTGAAAGAATGTTATGATATAATGAGTTTTATGGGTATAAAATCCGAAACGTACGAGATTATTTTAGAAAAAATGAAAATTAGGGAGTAACATTGAACATTTTAAACACAGGTTATGAAGCAATAACGGCAGGTATTTTGGCAGCATTTCTCGCACAAGTTGTTAAAGTTTTTGTGCACCTTATTGTACACAGGAAATTAAATTTTAAATTACTTACAACAACAGGCGGTATGCCAAGTTCACACTCTGCAGGTGTTATTGCCCTTTCAACATCAGTCGGACTTATTGACGGCTTTAGCTCTACTGCATTTGCAATTGCACTGGGCTTTTCAATTGTAATTATGTACGACGCAGCAGGTTTAAGACGCGCGGCTGGCAAAACTGCGGCAACCCTAAACAGGCTAGTTAAAGATATTTTTGAACATTCAAATGACGTAAAACCATATGAAACACTTAAAGAACTTTTGGGGCACACCCCTTTTGAAGTGTTCTGTGGTGCGTTATTCGGCATAGTTATAGCATTATCAATACATACATTATTAAGTTAAAGGAGTTAAGATGAGAGAAGTATCACCTCTACACAAAGAAAGATTAAAATACAATCCAAAACTTGCTGGAGAACTTTCAAAAGGAATTAAAAACCTTTCTGTAAATTATCTTGAAAAAACAAGCGCAGTTAAAGATGTTGAACAAATTCAAGAATTATTCCCAAGAATTTTTGCCCAACCAATCGTTCAATTTGGCTCAACTGGCGAAAAAATAGAATTAGAAAAGAAAAATGTTGGTGTAATTTTATCAGGCGGTCAAGCTCCTGGTGGACACAATGTTATCGCTGGTTTATATGATGCTCTTAAAACCGCTAATCCGGAAAACGAATTATATGGTTTCTTAGGCGGGCCACAAGGTATTGTTGATGGTGATTATATCAAATTTACAGATAGCTACATTGATAAATATAGAAACACAGGCGGTTTCGATATTATTGGCTCAGGCAGAACAAAGCTTGAAACTGAAGAACAATTCAAGGCAACTTTGAATACTTGCCAAAACTTAAATATTTCTGCAATTGTTATCATCGGTGGCGATGATTCAAATACAAACGCTTGTATGCTTGCTCAATGGATGGCAGAAAAAGGCACTGGTATTCAAGTTATTGGTTGCCCTAAAACAATCGATGGTGACCTTAAAAATGAACAAATTGAAATTTCATTTGGTTTTGATACAGCAACAAAAACTTACGCTGAACTTATCGGAAACATTATGAGAGACGCAAATTCAGCTAAAAAATATTGGCACTTCATTAAATTAATGGGAAGAAGCGCTTCTCACGTTGGTCTTGAAGTTGCACTTCAAACTCAACCAAACATCACTTTAATTTCAGAAGAAGTTGAACAAAAAGCATTATCTCTTGATGCAATTGTTAACTATATGACAGAAATTATTGCAAAACGTGGTAATGACGGTAAAAACTTTGGTGTAGCCCTTATTCCTGAAGGTTTGATTGAGTTCATTCCTGAAATGAAAACAATGATTGCAAGCTTGAACGACATTTTAGCAGTTGTTGAAGACGATGCAAACTATATGAATGCTCAAACTCAAGCTGAAAAATATGACATTATCGAATCTAAAATGGAAATGGTGAACGCAAGCGTGTTCCACTCACTTCCTGTTCTTATTAAAGACCAATTATTAATGGATAGAGACCCACACGGCAACGTTCAAGTATCAAAAATTGAAACTGAAAAACTTTTAATCGCTATGATTAGAGAAAGACTAGACGAACTTAAAAAAGAAGGCAAATACACAGGCAAATTCTCAGACCAAGCACACTTCTTTGGTTATGAAGGTCGTTGCGCAATGCCTTCAAACTTTGATGCTGACTATTGCTACTCTTTAGGCTATAACGCATTTGCACTTATCGCTGCAGGAGTAACTGGTTACTTATCAAGCATTAAAAACCTTACAGAACCTGCTAAAAACTGGGTTGCAGGCGGTGTTCCACTTACTATGATGATGAATATGGAAAA
>JAZNJP010000228.1:0-2194 GCA_045578125.1 Candidatus Gastranaerophilales bacterium
ATTTTTTGGGTGATTTTTGTTAAGAAATATTATAAACCGAGATATTTCTTAGCACGTTTTTCGTCTTGGAATGTGATATTGTCGTTTGATGCTAAATGCAATTTACCGTACTTATCTACTTCTATCCATATAGTATCGTAACCTTTGGCTTCTTCCCATTGTTCATCAATAAGATAAACCGTATCTATAGTTGTTTTTGTTGGAGGATCAGAACCATTCAAGTCAAATTGAATAGCATCCGCGCAACCAATCAAATTAGTTCTTGTACTTGGTGTTGTACATTTTGCATTACCTTGCCAGTGAATAATAACACCGTCCGGAGTTTGAATTGCAGTAGAATTTGCATTTGTTTTAATTGCTTTTAGTGTATTTGTTCCCTCTTCATCACCTTCTAGAAGCCAAGCCAGAAGATTTATTTGCAAATCTCCTGGACCGACAGGGCTTGTTGCAATTTTTAAATCTATTGCATTTTGCAGAGTTGAAAAAGTTTTCTTAGCTAACGCTGCGAATTTCTTTTCACTTGATTGTTGCATAATTGCAGGAATTGTAACCGCTGCTATAACACCTATGATTGCAAGCACTAAAAGAACTTCAGCGAGCGTGAAAGCCGATTTTTTATTTATCGCAAACACCTCTTTTGCTTGTTTTCAGTTGTAATTTTATTAAAATAATAACAAAATTAATCTAAGTATGCACCAAACAGCGGCAAGTATAGTGCAAGTGCCATAACCATTACCAAACCACCTATCACAAGCATCATCATAGGTTCGATAAGTTTTGTGAATTTATCGATAGTGTCGTCAAGACGTTTATCGATAAAATATATAGCATGTGTGAGCAAATCACCTAAACGACCTGATTGCTCACCAGTTTGTATCATAAATACAATCATGTTTGGAACTTCACCAGTCTTTTTCAATGCGGTTGAAAGTTGAGCACCTTGCCTAATCATATCCGAAGCTGTGTCTAGAGATTTTCTTAAAACAAGAATTTCTATTGTTAAATTTGCAAGATACAAACAATCTACAATTGGGATACCCGCGTCATATGCAACTTGCATTACCGACAAGAAGTTTGAAAAGTTGGAAAACTTGAGCATAGTGTTAATAACAGGTATTTTAAGTAAAAACATATCAACATATGAACGAGTAACTGTATTTTTCATAATTGCTATGAACGCAAAAATAGCAGCTATCGTACCCGCAATTACTACATACCAATAATTCTTGATAAACTTACCAGCATTGATACACATTTGAGTAATCAAAGGAAGTGGTTTACCAAGGTTTATGAACATTTCTTCAAACGCTGGGAATACAAAACCAAGCAAAACGCAACTTACAATAAATGCAAAAGATAAAATTACACAAGGATAAACCATTGCGCCTGAAATTTTACTTTTTATCGCATCTTGTTTTTTCAAAAGTTCAAGCATTCTGTATAAGGTTTTATCCATTTCACCTGAATCTTCACCAGCTGCAACAAGACCAACATAAACACGACCAAAAACATTCACATGTTTTGACAAGGTTTCTGCAAACGAAGAACCGCCAATAATTTGTTTTCTTAGCTCCATTGCACACTTTCTAACCGAGTTAGAATCTGCGTTATTTTCAACGAACGCAAGGGTTTCGATGATTGGGATACCTGTTGCAGAAAGCATTTGTAAACTTGTTGTAAAGTCAATTTTATCTTTCAAAGACAAGGCTGGCATATGCCCAACTCTTGCTTTTTTAGGTGCTGCTTTTCTTGATTCATCAAGCCCGTATTCTTTAATTTTTGAGGCAACTAGCCCTTGGCGCATTAAAAGAGCTCTAGCATGCTGCAAATTATCAGCTTCGATTTTATCTTGAACAAGCTGAGTTTTATTTTTAAATGCTGTGTATTCGTATATTGGCACTTTTACCTCTAATCTGTTGCAAGACCAAGAACGCGGACAAATTCATCTATCGTTGTTAAACCATTTTTAATATGCGAAATACAACTATCTTGCAATGTCAACATTCCGTTGTTATTTATTGCATATTCTTCAATCTCAATATCATGCGCTTTTTGAGCAATCAATTTACGAATTTGTTTGTTAATTGCCATAACTTCATATAAACCAAGCCTGCCCGCATAACCAGAGTTTTGACATTTTTCACAACCGCCAGGCATATATATCGTATTTTGTGTAAATTCTTCTGCCTTTTTA
>JAZNJP010000229.1:0-5966 GCA_045578125.1 Candidatus Gastranaerophilales bacterium
TAAAAGTTAAATCTTGGTTAACTTTACCACGCAAACCGTCAGTACCAAAAAATATACCCATAACAGCGTCTGCTGGAGCTGTATTAAAATGGAAAAGATTATACAAAACACCAAGCCCAAGCAAAATATAACCGTGGCTTTCCAATATCACTTGTTCTTTGAAATCTTCAATTGAAAGAAGAATAAAGAAAGAAAAAATTACCATAAGCAATATTGATTGCAAATTAAGCCCGAAAAAGCAAAAAATTGCTAAAAATGAAATTCCAACAGCAAGTTCTGCCAAAGGATATGCCCAAGATATTGGTTCTTTACAAAACTGGCATTTACCTCTTTGAAAAATAAAAGAAAAAATAGGAATATTGTTATACCAACGAAGTTGCTCGCCACATTTTGGACATTTAGAGCGACTCATAACAAAATCTTCGCCCACTAAACTACGAAGAGCAACAACATTTATAAAACTGCCAAAACAAAGCCCCACAATAAAAACGTATAAAGCCGTAATATAAAAAGATAAATTTGCAGATGTAATATTTTCTATCATATTATGATTCTTTTTCCGTTATGTAATCAAACATTTTTTTAAGTGCTTTTTTAATAGTCCTTGAAACTTGCATTTTAGACATTTTAAGCTCTCTTGAAATTTCAGCTTGGGATAACCCTTCAAAGAAATTTAAGTTAATTATTTGGGATTCAATAGGTGTTAAAACCTTAAATGCTTCTTTAAGCATAATTCTGTTCAAGAAATTATCAAAAGCTTCTTCATAATCTTGAGCAGGGATTTTTTCCTCTAGTGAAATAGGAATATCGCTATCATCATTTATAATGCTGTCTGAAGAAATAGGAGTTGTTCTGCGCTCAACAGTTCTTGCTTCTTGCACCTGCATCGGGGTCACGTTCATCTCTGCAGCTATTTCTTCTTCAGTAGGTGGATTACCAAGTTTTTCTGTTAAATCTTTGATAAAAGAATTAATTCTATATGAAAGTTCATAAACTTCTCTTGGAACACGAACAAGCTTTGCTTTGTCTCTCAAATAGTGTCTAATTTCGCCAACAATAAAGTATGTTGCATAAGTTTTAAAACTTGCGCCATATTCTGGGCGATAGTTATTAATTGCCTTCATAAGCCCAATTGAGCCCACTTGCATAATATCTTCCACAGGGTCGTTTGACCTTCTTGCAAGAGAATAGGCAATTTGTTTGGTAAGAGGCATATAAGCAAGCACGATTAAATCTTTAATCTTGCTTTTTGTTTTGGTTGTTTCTTCTGTTGGGATATTCCAAAGTTCACTAAACCATTTTGAAGTATCAGGGAGATTAAAATTTAAAATTTCGTTCAGACCCAATTCACACCTCTATATTCTCTCGATAATCTTTTTCACAATCGAAGTAAATTTAACGCCAGCAATTCTTCCTGCTTCAACCACTTCTTCATGCGATAACTTAACATCTGAAATACCAGCTGCAAGATTTGTTACAAGGCTTATAGCTAAAACTTCAAGCCCCAAGTAATTCGCAACAATTGCTTCTGGCACTGTACTCATGCCAACCAAATCTGCACCCCAAAGTTTAAACATTTGAATTTCTGTCGGAGTTTCATAACTTGGCCCTGTTGTTGTAAGGTAAACACCTTCTTTTAAAACCACATTTTCTTCTTTTGCAACATCATACGCGAGCATACGTAGTTTTTTAGAATAAACTTCTGTCATATCAGGAAATCTTGGACCTAGTTCATCATCATTTTTCCCGATTAAAGGGTTTGTGCCAAGAAAATTAATGTGATCTTTAATTAAAACTAAATCACCTGATTTATACGCAGAGTTAATGCCACCTGCAGCATTTGATAAAATAACTTTTTTTACACCTAATTTAGCAAGAACTTTTAATGGAAAAGTTGTTTCTTTGAGTGTATGTCCTTCATAAAAATGCAATCTCCCTTGCATTACAGCAAGTTTTTTGCCACATAATTCGCAAAAAAACAATTTTGATTTGTGACCTACTACAGAAGATGTTTTGAAATTCGGGATATCTTTATACTCTACCGAAATTCCTTCCAAACCTTCTGCAAAACCGCCAAGACCTGAGCCCAAAACAACTAAAATTTCAGGGATAAAATCACCTAAAATATTTTTCAAATATTTAACACTTTCTTGCATTAAATAGCCCTTATTATTAGCCAACAAGACCTGAATCGTCAGATTCAGAAGCTTTCACCATAATAGCGTGTTGCACAGGTTTTTCTTTTTTAATTGCTGGGTCAAAAGATTGGTCAAAATCATAACCAAAATCATCTTTAGATTTTTTTACTTGAGATTCATCAACAAGTCTTTTCGCAAGTTCAATTAATTCATAAACTAATTGGTATCTATTTTCACATTTATCATTTAAATCCCAAGCGGTTTTTGTTATTTGACTCATATTTTGCTCCTAAAGTTATTCTTATAAATATCATACTATGCTAATTGAATTTTCGCAAATGAAAATTCAAATAAGACTATATTCCAGCTGTATTTTTCTTTGCTTTCTGCCAAAGTTCATCCCATTCGGATAGTGTGAGTTCACATAAATCTTTTGTGGCATTTTTTTCCATATCGCGAAATCTTTTTTCAAACTTAGTGTTAGAACGAATTAGTGCTTGCTCTGGGTCAATTTTATTCCACCTTGCAACATTCACAAGTGCGAATAAAATATCTCCGAATTCTTCTTCTTTATCTTTAAAATTTTGAGCATTTTTAAACTCGTTAATTTCGCTTTCTAAACACGACCAAACATCATCAACATTCGCCCACTCAAACCCTACTTTCACCGCTTTTTTAGATAGTTTTGAAGCTGTCATAAGCGCAGATTGAGATTTTGAAATGCCATCTAGTGCACTTTTTCTATGAGTTTTTTCTTGTTTTTTAATTTGTTCCCAATTATCTAAAATTTCATCTACAGAATGAACTTCAAGCCCGCCAAAAACATGAGGGTGTCTTCGAATTAATTTTTCGTTTATTCCTCTTGCAACATCTTCAATGTCAAATTCGCCTTCATCTTCTGCTATTTGCGCATGGAGCACAACTTGCAATAAAACATCTCCAAGCTCTTCTTTTAGATGTTTTGTATCGCCTGAGTTTATTGCATCAACTGCTTCATATGCTTCTTCTAGCATATTTTGTCTTATCGTTTTATGAGTTTGTGCCCTATCCCAATCGCAACCATTAGGAGAGCGCAAAATTTTAATTGTTTCAACAAGCTTTTCTAAATTCGACATAAATTATCCTTTTGTATTTTAAAAACTTTTATATTATTATTAAACCATGAAAGTTTTTTTAGGAATTGATGTTGGTTCAGTAACCACAAAATTGGCTCTCGTTGATGAGCACGGCAAATACGTTGATGGATATATGCTTAGAACCGCTGGGCAACCAACAAAGGCTGTTCAAAAGGGTTTAAGCGAACTTTATGCCAAAAAACAAGAAGATTGGGAAGTTACTTCTGTCGGCACAACTGGTTCAGGAAGGAACCTTGCTGGAGCATTAGTTGGCGCAGATATTATAAAAAACGAAATCACAGCACACGCAGTTGCAGCTTCAACTTACGTGCCTGAAGTTCAAACAATTCTCGAAATTGGTGGGCAAGATTCAAAAATCATCATTTTAAGAGATGGTATTGTTACAGATTTCGCAATGAATACAGTTTGTGCAGCAGGAACAGGAAGCTTTCTTGACCAACAAGCAGGGAGATTAAATGTTCCAATTCAAGATTTTGGTGCAATTGCACTTCAATCTAAATCACCTGCAAGAATTGCTGGCCGTTGCGGTGTTTTTGCTGAATCAGATTTAATCCACAAACAACAATTAGGTTATAGTGTTGAAGATTTATTATATGGTTTATGCCAAGCGCTTGTAAGAAACTATCTGGCAAATTTAGCTCTTGGAAAAGAAATTTTACCAACTGTAACTTTCCAAGGTGGCGTTGCAACAAACGTTGGTATGGTAAAAGCATTTGAAGAAGCTTTGGGTACAAAAGTTGTTGTCCCTGAAAATCATCAAATGATGGGCGCAATAGGTGCAGCATTACTTGCAATGGAACAATATCAATTCGAAGGCAAAGAAACAAAATTCAAAGGTTGGCAAACAAAAGATATGAGCTTCAATTCAATCACAATGACATGCAGTGGTTGTTCAAATAATTGCGAAGTAATTACAATTGTTGAAGGTGAATACACAGCCCCAAGTGCTGCTGATGGCGGTAAAATTTCAGATATTAAAGGAAATATTATTGCTCGCTGGGGCGGAACTTGCGGAAAATGGGATATGGCTTAATTTAAAAGCCTTTTCCTAGCACTTTACGTATTCAATATCACTTCTTGATTTAAACCAAGTAATTTGCCTTTTGGCAAAGTTTCTTGTGTGTTGTTTTATTTTATCAATTGCAAATTCTTTGTTTGGATAAATTCCTTTATCTAATTTTATAAATTCTTGGTAGCCGATTGTTGCTTCAAAAAGTGGTAAAACACCGTATTTTTCTACGTTTCTTCTGTACTCCACCTCAAGTCCCATATCTATCATTAAATCAACTCTTTTATTTATTCTTTCATATAAATTTTCGCGGCTTATATCAGGGGCTATCATTTTGTATGGTATTTTTTGAGATTTTTTATTCTGAACGTCTCCTGCAAGTGCTATCTCTATCGCCCTAATTACTCTTTCTCTGTTCTCTGGCGCAATTTCTCTAGCTCTTTTTTCATTTAAATCAAGCAACATATCATACAAAACAAGAGAAGATTTTTTGTTCAAACTTTCCCTTAGTTCATAATTTGGTTCAACTTCTGGAATATCCACAAGCCCAAGCAAAGAAGAAATATAAAACCAAGTGCCACCTGCAACAATAACATTCTTTCCTCTTGATTGAATGTCAGCAATTATCTCAAGCGCACGATTTTTAAATTCCCCCGCAGAAAAATCCTCATTTGGAGACAAAATGTCTAACATGTGGTGTTGTATGCCTTTCATTTCATCTGGCATAACTTTTGCTGAAACTATATCTAAATCCCTATATACACTTCTTGAATCAGCGCAAATTATCTCAGCATTATTTGCTTTCGCCATCTGAATTGCAAGTTTTGTCTTCCCTGAGGCAGTTGCCCCCGTTATCACTAATATTTCCGAAATTTCTTGCATAGTAATTAAATATTAACACAGTTAAAAACACAAAGAAATAAATGCCTCCAACCATATATAAGAATGATAAAACAGGGTTCAAAACTGTAAGTGGCGCAAGTTGTGTGTAAATAAATAACATTAATGCAATTAAAATATTAAATAGAATTACCCCAAATGGTTTTTTGAATAAAGCTTCGAATGAATAAGCATAAGCCATGAAAGGATTTTTTGTTTCTCTTTTATTGAAATATAAAGCTGAAATCCAAAAAAGAGTAAGAATACTATAAATTCCACTTGTAATTAAAAATAACATTTCCCAAGAAAATAATTTTAAAAGTTTCTCACTTGGAAGTGCTTTAAAATAAGCCACCATTGCCTCATTTGATTGAGTAATTATTTTCAGGTCATTAGCTAAAAAATCAATTTTTCCAAAGAATTTTTCAGCAACGATAATATCAAGATAAATAATTATAAAAAATATAATGTAATAAATTAAAATGCCACCTGCAAGCGGAAGAATGTTTTTTGTTATTCCTTCAAGAAAATTTTTTCTAAGCGCAACTGATGATTTTATTCTTTCAGCTTCGTTCGCAAAATCCTTGCCATCATTCAAAATTGCCTGTTTCGTCATTTCAAACCAACCAGCAAAAAAAGCAGCAGAAAAGGCAAACAAACCAAAAAATATAATGTTTGTCATAAAAGCATTTGAAGAAGGCACTGTTTTTTGCAAAATTAAAGAAAAAACTATCATATACATTACAAAAAACAAAGCTATAATATGATTTGAAGATGTTATTGCAAACGACCTCTTGAATATGT
>JAZNJP010000230.1:0-4209 GCA_045578125.1 Candidatus Gastranaerophilales bacterium
TTTGCTATGTTGATGATACGGTTGAAGCCTTGATTAAAATGATGGCGTCTGATGATGATTTCCTTGGACCAATGAACATTGGAAACCCATCTGAGTTTACAATTACTGAGCTTGCCGAGCTTGTTAGGGAAAAAATAAATAAAAATTTATCTTTAATTTATGAGCCTCTTCCAGCCGATGACCCAACTCAAAGATGTCCAGATATTGCACTTGCAAAAAATAAATTAAACTGGGAGCCAAAAATTAAATTCTCGCAAGGTTTGGACAAAACAATTGAATATTTCTCCCAAAGGCTTAAGTGCGAGGTACGCTTATGAAAATTTGCGTAATTGGAACAGGATACGTTGGGCTTGTTGTTGGCACTTGTTTTGCGGAATTTGGCAACACGGTTACTTGTGTTGATAATAATGAAGATAAATTATCTCAATTAAGGCAGGGTGTAATTCCTATTTATGAACCCAATCTTGAGGAAATGATTAAAACAAATGTGGCAGAATCTAGGCTTGATTTCACATCAGATATTAAAACTGCAATTAAAAATTCTCATGTGTGTTTTATTGCAGTTGGCACTCCGCAAGATGAAGATGGTTCGGCGGATTTAAAACAAGTCGAGCAAGTGGCTTATTCGATTGCGAACTCAATTGAAAATTATACGGTTATTGTTAATAAATCAACAGTTCCTGTCGGCACGCTTGATAGAATTGCGCAAATTATAAAATCCGAAACCAATGTTGAGTTTGATGTAGTATCTAATCCTGAATTTTTAAAACAAGGTTCTGCGGTCGATGATTTTTTGAAGCCAGATAGGATAATAATTGGTTCAAATTCTCAAAAAGCTACAAATATTATAAAAGAGCTTTATGCCCCATTTTTAACCCCTGATAACCCTTTAATTGTAATGGATATAAAATCGGCAGAAATGACAAAATATGCCTCTAATGCATTCCTTGCTCTCAAAATTTCCTATATTAATCAAATTGCAAATATTTGCGAGAAGGTTGGTGCTGATGTTGAAATGGTGCGAAACGGCATGAGCGCAGATAAGCGCATAGGTTCGCAATTTCTGGCTTCTGGGCTTGGCTATGGTGGAAGCTGTTTTCCAAAAGATGTAAAGGCATTAACTAAAACCGCAATTGATAATAATTGTTCCTTTAACCTTCTTGCCGCTACGGATGAAATCAATAAAGCTCAAAGACAACTTTTTATCCAGAAAATTTTTTCAAAATTTAAAGGTGATATCAAGGGGAAAACTTTTGCTGTTTGGGGCTTGGCTTTCAAGCCTAAAACAAACGATATGCGAGAAGCGCCTTCAATTACAATAATTAACTCTCTTCTTGGTGCTGGGGCTAATATTCAAGCATACGATCCAAAAGCACAAGAAAATGCTAAAAACTATTTTGCTGGTAAAATCACATATTCAAATTCTGCATACTCTGCGCTTAATAATGCAGATGCCCTCCTGCTTATAACCGAATGGAATGAGTTCAGAAAGCCAGATTATGAGAAAATGTTATCTTTAATGAATTCCCCTATTATTTTTGATGGCCGAAATCAATATGACCCAAAAATACTTTCGGAATTTGGTTTTGATTATCATTGCGTTGGTAGAAATTTTTAATTTTTATTCTTTTTAGATAGCAAAAAAAATTTTTGTGCGCTTTATATAATTAGTTAGGTTTTTTATGCGCATTAATTCAGTTATTTTAAATTCTTATACAAATTATAAGCCTGCAGCTCAAACAACAAAGCCTGCAAGCAATTTTATGTCTGACTCTGTTGGTTCTCAATCGTTGCCATTGTATCCAATTCCGTTTTTGGGGCAAAATCATCAAGGAAGAAGTGTTGACGTAATTGATTATTTTAAATTTAAAAAAATGCGTCCGACTACAAAAGAGTTTTATAGAAAAAAATGTGCCGATTTTCACAATACCGTAAACATTTCAGAATTAAGAAATCAAGACAAAAATTATCTTCCCCTTCTTGATGACAAGGTCATGAAACAGTTTATTGACGTTTGCAATATTTATAAAAATATGAAAGACAACCCTATTATTTGCCTTGGCAGAAGTCCAAAATGGTTTTTGAATGGTGCGCTTTGGTTAAAAGATGGTATTGATGACTACAAATTTGCCGCTTTTTCTGGATATTGGTATTTGATTGATAAACACGGTGATTTATACAAGGCTGATAGCCTTGCACCAACTGAGGAAGAAAAGAAATCATATAAGCGCTATTTGAATTCAATTAGAGTAACTCCAAAACACATTGTTGATGTTTGCGATAAGACGGGTGAAAAAGTTGTCATCACCGACTATATCGGATTTGGCAAAGGGATGTGCTCTTTCCTTGATTTAATGTCTGAGTATGCGCAAGAGCAAGGTTGTTTGGAAGAATTTGCAAATTCGATTAAAATAGTTACAATTGGCTCTCAAGAATATAAAAGTAGATTTTATCTTGACGATGAAGATATCCCCGCTCCGCACATTCAATTTCCTGAGCGATTATGGAAATATCAAAAAAATATAGAACAAGAATATCATGATATTCCACTTGAAGTTTTCGAACAAATGTTGATTAACGAAAACACTAATGAATGTCGCTCAAGTTACTATCCTCACGAAGCATGGACTGCTTATAAACCAGATAAAGTTAAAACTGGAATGATTGGCGAAAAGAAAATTAAAGAAATTAGGGCAAAAAACCAAAGGTATTTGCATAATTTTGCGCCCACAATGTGTGACTATAGAAATCTTTTAAATTTCAGAATTTTAGATTATATGGACCAAAACGGAATTTTAAGAGAAAGTCTCAATTCAAAACAATGGGATTAAAATTGCAAGTTTTGTAAAAATTTCTTAATATTGCCACTTTTTGTTTAAAGTTTTTTTCATATTTTTCGTAATTAATTTTGTATAAAACTGAAGGGTGATTTGTGTCCGAGAATAATCTAAACCCATTTGGTGTGAATAAAGTTGCAAATTCTCCAAACGTAGTGACTCCTTCTGTCGCCTCTTCTGGTGCTACAAAAGAAGTTTCTTCTGCGAAATATAATCTTGCGGCTGATTTTACGGATGAAAACACTTGTGTTCAAATCGGTTCAGATACTGCGTCTTTGGAAAATTTATCCGAGTCTGATATTGAATTAATCAAAAAAGAATTAAGGCGTAAAATCGATGAATCTAAAGATGAATTAGATGATAAAAAAGAAACAAGGGGTTGGGTTTCTTCCTTCTGTAATGGTGTTGCGAATATTTTTGGCAATGGCGATAAAAAAGCACAAAAAAATATCTCGAATAATGAAGCATTGCTTGCTCAAATAGAGAGCGACCCTTTGAAAATTTCCGAAGTTTACAAAACAATTATGGGCAAAGAGCTTAATCTTGATGCACTTGACGCTCTTAAATCCTCTAATCAGTTTGCAAATTCTTTAACCAAAGAAGACAATCAAGCAATAATATCAAACTTAGAAGCTCAAGTTGCAGAGCTTGAAGCAGAATTTGAAAAAGCCCAAAATTCTAACGGTTGGATATCGGGCTCTTGGAACAAATTTAAGAATTGGGCTGGTGTTGGTGCAAGCTCAAATAAAACGCAGGCTGAGCTTGTCGACCTCAAAGAACAGATTTCCCTTTTAAAAGAAGGCAAGGCGGATTTGGCCACTGTTTATAAAAATATATCAGGAAACGATTTGAATTCAGAAAATCTAAATGCAATTTTATCTGATAAAGACGGCGCAGGGCTTAAAAATCTCTCAAAGGCGGGGCAATCTGTTAACAAATATTCCGAAGGTCAAAAAATGTGCACCGATGTTGTAGGTGACATTGTTTCTGGTGTTGCGGCAGTTGGTGCAGTTGCGCTTGGAACGGCACTAGGAATTTGCGCTGCACCATTTACGGCTGGCGCTTCCTTAGGGCTTGTTGCTGCTGCTTTTGGAATAGCTGCTGGCACGGGCGCAGTAACCAAGGTTTTGGTAAAGTCATCTGATTGCCTAGGTAATGAAAAAGAATATTCACTAAAAGACGCAGGCTATGATGTTGTGACGGGTGGGTTAAACGGTGCTGCTGCTCCGTTAACCAATGCACTTGGAGGTGCTGCAGGCACTTCAATTATGAAAGCTTGCGGGCAAGAAGCACTTGAAACAACCGTTAAATCATCGGCTTTTGTTGCAGCTAAAGAGGTTGCAGAAGAAAGCGTTGAGCAAATTGGAAAAGG
>JAZNJP010000231.1:0-2459 GCA_045578125.1 Candidatus Gastranaerophilales bacterium
ATTCATCACCATTTAAGAAACTAGCCCATTCTTTGGCTGAAAATTCGCCATCCCCACCCGCATATTTTTCTAGCACTTCTGGTATTTTTGAAGCACTTGAGAAGATTTTGATGGTATCGATTGCGCTTTGGTCTTCTAGTAGAGATGCTATATCCAAATCAGCTAAAGCTTCGTCAATTGTGATTTTGCCATCTTTATTTCCATAGGCGTCCATTCTTTTAAAGGCGACATCTTCTATCTCTTGATAATATAGATTTTCTGCTTCTGCCCAATCTTTTTCAAGTTCTGCCATTTTTTCTGATGAATGCCAAGCTTCTAAGGCTTCGCCCCATTCGTCACCATTTAAGAAGTTTGCCCATTCTTTGGCTGAAAATTCGCCATCTTTACCTGCATATTTTTTCAATACTTCTGGTATGTCAGAGGTGCTAGAGGCGATTTTAAATGTGTCGGTAGCATTTTGCCCTTCTAACATAAAGCCTATATCTAAATCTTTGTAAGCTTCTTCGACGGAAATTTTGCCGTCTTTATTCCCCGCATTGTCCATTCTTTTGAATGCGACATCTTTGATGCTCTTTAAATAACCTGCATCATAAGTTTGGTTGTTAATTTTTGTCATCTTGCATCCTTTTGTTGGATATAAATCACATTTTGTTTTACGACATAAATGCAGATGAACTTTAGATGGTGTGATTAAAAGTTTACATTTATTTTACAATTCTATTATTTAATATATTTTTTGAACTGTTCAGGGAATTCTTTTTTAAAATCGTTTGAAGGATGGCGAATACTTTCAAAATTTTTAAAGTTTAAAATTTGTAGAGCATTTTGCGCAGTTTTGCCAATGGCTATTATTTTTGCTTCGTTATATAGCGCCAAAAAAGAATTTAAAATGTCTAAATTTTGTTTTAATTCTTCTTCTGTTGGGTTTTCAAACCAGCGCCCCTTGTGCTCTGAAATATTAAATGCAAAAGCATTCCACATTACAAAATTTTCTTTTTGGGTTAAAATTTCGTCCCAAACTTTTTTTGCAGTTAGTTCGTAAATATATTTTTTGTCGGCTGATTTTTTTGAGGAATATTCAAAATCAAGATTGTTTGCATTGATTACTTTTTCAGATGTCATTGCAAGACCTGTATATCTTGCGCCAGTGCTTGGTGATTCTGCAATGAGCACATATTTTGCATCTTCTCGGCTTAGTAAATATTTTTTCAAATTTGAAGTTCTCACCTTTGGTGCATTGGGTGAAATGTCTGATTCATCAAATTCTGCCCAAGGGTTGAAAACATTCCTTTTGAAAATTGACTTATCAAAACCAATTAGCTTTTCTATGAAATTGTTAACTTTTTTTTCAAAATCTTTTGACATTCTGCCTCTCTATTTTTGATTATACTATAATTTTTTTATGTTTAATAAACTTGATGAAGTAAAACAAAAATGTTTGTTATGCACAAAATGTCCTCTTGCAAAGTCAAGAACAAATGTTGTGTTTTCTGACGGTGTTCCAAATTCAAAATTGATGTTAATAGGGGAAGCTCCTGGCTATTGGGAAGATGTGAAAGGTTTGCCATTTGTAGGGAAGGCAGGACAACTGCTTGATAAAATTTTTGCTTCCGTTGGTTTGTCTCGCAAGAGTGATGTTTATATATGCAACACAATTAAATGCCGTCCGCCAGAGAATCGCAACCCTTTGGCTGAAGAAAAAGAAGCCTGCAGAGAATTTTTAGAAGCACAAATCGAGATTTTGAAACCAAGAATTATTTTAATTTGCGGCAGCGTTGCGTTAAATTCGTTGCTGCCTGAAGCAATGGGGATAACATCTGTTCGTGGTAAGTGGTTCGACGGGCCATATGGTGCTAAAATGATGCCTATTTTTCATCCATCTTATTTATTAAGAAACGATTCTCGTGAAAAGGGTTCTCCAAAATGGCTTATGTGGCAAGATATTCAGGAAATTAAAAAAGAATACGATAAATTGAGTGTTTAATTTTTGCCAAATAGCTTTAAGCCGGCAATCCCTAAGATTATAACTACTATGCAGATGATTTGTGTGATAGTTAACTTTTCTTGAAAAAGCAAAACACCTAATATTGCAGTTCCCACAATTCCAAATCCTACCCACATTATGTAGGCGATATTAAGCGGTAAATCTTTTAGCGCAAGAGCTAAAAATATTGCGCTTAAAATGTATGCAACGGCAGTTATAACCGATGGAATTAGCACACTGAAACCATTTGAATATTTCATTGCAATTGCCCAAATTATTTCAAAAATTCCTGCAAGTAATAACATTAACCATTCCATACGGCAATTTTAGCATAAAATAATATTTTCATTTAAAAAGTAGGGTTAAGCCCTGCTTTTGCATTAAAAAACTCCCCGAGTTTAACTCTACCCTTGGCGAGCATTGCGAGCTTTAGGGGGAGTATATTACGAAGGGGTTGCAAAACAAAAAGACCTAA
>JAZNJP010000232.1:0-1667 GCA_045578125.1 Candidatus Gastranaerophilales bacterium
TCACAGAACGACATGGCTACGATCCGACTTAAAATCAAAATGCACTCCTTCAACTAAATTATCCTGAGTAACAACAAGATTAAAATTAGGCAAATAGGCACAATCATTGCCAAGATAAGAATTATCAGAAAGAGTGTTTGAGATAATATTTAAAAATTGATTTTCTGTGTTCATTTTTCAATATGCTCAATAAGTTTATGAAGCCCAAGCACATAACCTTGAATGCCCAACCCAGAAATCTGAGCAAGCGCAAATGGTTTGATATAAGAAGTTTGTCTATATTCTTCACGAGCTAAAATATCGGAAATATGAACTTCTACAACTGGAAGCCCAACGGCTTTAATGGCGTCAGCAATAGCAAGGCTTGTGTGGGTATATGCAGCAGGGTTAATCAAAATCCCATCAAAATTTTTGTAAGCCATCTGAATTTCATCAACAATTGCACCTTCATGGTTTGATTGAAAGAATTTTAATTCACATTTATTCAAAGCCTCAGCCTCAAGTAAATTATAAATATCTTGAAGGGTTGAAGAACCATAAATTTCTGGCTCTCTAATTCCAAGCATATTCAAATTTGGTCCGTTTATAACTAAAATTTTCATAATTTCCTCTAGCACTAATTATACGATAAATTCAGCCTCTAACAAAATGTCTTCGCCAATAAAATTTGAAGACAAAAATTTCATTTTTTTTGAATGATTTATATCTTGAATTTTTATTTCGTCGGAATAAGAAAGCCCAACACCAGTAATTTTAGGCGCAATGAATTGATACAAATAATCAATATGACCTTCTTGAATTAACCTTGAATTTAAAGAAGCCCCAGCCTCAACAAGAAGCGAAGGGATTTCAAGCTTATACAAATCTAAAAATAATTTTTCATAACCTTGGAACTCAAGCTGAATAATGTTCTTTGGCATTTTGCGCTCAGTTTTTGAAACGTAAATAATTTCAGAGCCATTATTTTTAAAAACATTATAATCAAGAGGGATTTTATGGGAATTATCTAGAATAATTCTTGTTAAAGGTACATCACATGTTAAATTAGAATTATCTGCCAAAATCGTTCCCGCGGCAGACATAATCGCCCAATTTTGCTCTCTAATCTTCCTTACATAATCTCGAGACAAATCACCCGTAATCCATTTTGAAGAACCGCTCAACGTTGCAATTTTGCCATCTAGCGTTGTTGCAATTTTTGTTGCAACATAAGGCTTTGAACTTATAATATTTTTAAAGAAAACTTTATTTAAAGCTCGTCCTTCGTCTTCTAAAATACCAACTTTAACCTCAACTCCTGCTTGCCTTAATTTTTCAACACCGCGACCTGCAACAAGCGGGTTTGGATCAAGCACAGAAACAACAACGCGAGGTATCCCTTTTTCTATAATCAAATCAGCACATGGTGGCGTTTTGCCATAGTGAGAGCAAGGTTCGAGTGATACATACAAAATCGTTTTTGAAAAATCCCCACTATAAGAATTAATGCAATTAACTTCAGCATGCGCTTCGCCATATTTTTGATGATAACCAGTTGATAAAATATTACCCTCAAAATCGCACAGAATAGCGCCCACCAAAGGGTTTAAAAAAGTATCTCTGCCAGCAAGGCGAGCTACATCAAAGCATTTCCTCATAATAATTTTATCAGCAACCATACAAACACC
>JAZNJP010000233.1:0-9114 GCA_045578125.1 Candidatus Gastranaerophilales bacterium
GCCAATTTGAACGTATATCAAATATACATTTCTTGAAAGAACCATTTACAATTGAAAATGGTATGATGACACAAACACTTAAAATTAAGAAAAACGTTGTGTTTGAAAGATATGATGCTGAAATCAAGAAAATGTATAAAAAATAAATATTAACATTTGTAAATTCTGTCTCGGAATTCCTAAAGTTTGTTTATATAGTGTCCGTTAGCGTTATTGTATGACACTATAGAAAGGATGATAGAATGGCAGAGATCAGAGTAACTTACAATCCAGAATCAATAAAAAATATCTCTGAATTGAATGGAATGAAGGGTAAAAATCTTGTTGCTAATGAAATTTATGCAAATGAAGATTGGCTTGATTCAGACCAAGATGGCGATAACCCGTTTAACCATGAAGTTTCCGGTACTGAATTTCTAAATTTCGCTAAGCATATTGATACAAATGGTGATAATAAAATCACTGATACAGAAATTGAAAATTGGCGTTCTAGCAACAAAGGCGTTGGCAACTCTGCGCATAAATCTTTCTCTGATGAAGAAGTCGTTGAGTTGTTTGGTATGGTGATTGACCAAGCAAACAGAGAATCTGGAAGAGATGATGCAGGTTATATATATACAACTTCTGATAATACTCGAAATACAGTCAATTTCGATTCCGATCCAAGCTTGAGTAACCGTATTTCATTAACAGGACGTAAAACCGATGCCCTGCTTGAAAGTTTTGATAATAGCAGACTGATGTCTTCTGGCAATAACAGTGGCAATTATACGCTTAAAATAAATTCATCAAGAACAATAGATACATCAAGAGCAACAGATACAGCAGATACTAAAGAAGAAGTTCTTGAATATGATACTTCTGAACTGTCTTCTAAAAGTACAAATACGGTTAACAGTACCATGAAGCAATTAAAAGCTACAAACCTTGTTGCTCAAAACATTTATGCACACGAAGAGTGGCTTGATGAAAACGAGCATGATGGAAAAGCAACAAATAAAAATGTAGATGGCAAAATATCTGGTGCTGAACTTGCAAGTTTTGCAAAACATGTTGACCAAAACAACGATGGCAAAATAACTTATAGCGAATTTGACCAGTGGCGTACTAATAATATTGATGTAGGCAACTCGGCTCACGCTAATTTCACATACGAGCAAGCTCTTGAAGTATTTAATGCCGTTAAAGACAAATAAAAATTGTAAAAATATAAAAATACCCCTCTAATATAGAGGGGTATTTTTGTTGTTATATTTATGCCATTTGGCTAAAGCTTTCACCGCCGCTAGATGCGCTTGGAGCAGAACTTGCGCTACCAGAGAATATTGATGCATCGCTTGCGCTTGCAATTTGAGTTTGATTATTGTTAGCTGGTTGTGTGTTTGTTGCTTGTACTGTCGCTAATTTAGTTGCTTCCATTTTATTTTCCTCCATATTTCCTTTTTCTTCTTTTTTAGATTTTATTTGTGCTCCGCTTCTTCCTGTTATTTTGTAACCTATTTTTTTACCGAGCGTTGCGCACATAATCGATGTTCCAACGAGCCCTAATTCAGCTGCGATAAATAATGCTCGCTTTTTACCATTTGACATATTTTTTGTTTTGTTTGCGATTCCTGTTACTGCTTTTTTGATAAGACTTTCGTTAGATGCGCCTTGCAGAATATTTCCTGCTCTTTTTGTTATTATTCCGGATATGCCGGCTTTTGTTTTGCAATGAGTTAAATCGTTTGCGATTTTTTCATAGCTATAATTTTTAATTGCGCTTTCTGTTACGTTTCTAAAGGCTTTATAAATTCCTTCTCCAATAAACATGGCGGATAGCCCTGCTGTTTCTTCAATAAGGGCACTTTTTTTGTCTTCGTCTCTTAAAACTCTGACTCCTGCTGCACCACATAAGAGCGGATTAACAAGTTTTGATGTTGTATTAAATAATTTTGAAGTTGCGTTTTCAACTCCAACTTTTGCCCCAAGTTTGTCTGCATGTTTTACGAGATTGCTTGCGCCTTCGGATATTCTAGAGAAGCCGTTTTTTGCTCCGTTTACCGCAACGTCATACACTGCATTGAAACTTTGAACTACAGGAATTGGTGCGCGACCAATATCGCCATTAGCGGCTTTGCTTGTGTTTCTTGCACCAAATATTATTGATGAAACTGCTCCCATGTAATTTCCTTCCTGTTAATTTAATAAAGTTTTTTTGGTAAAAAAAATTGCGCCCTTGAGCGCAATTTTTAATATTTTGTAATATTTATCACTATACGAGTTTTTTATCTTTGGCATAGTCTTTGAGGGCGTCTTTTCCGCCACCTTCTGTTGTTGCTTTTTCGAGAGTTGCGATTGCCGAGTCTCGTCCTTTTTCCCAGCCGTCGCCATCATTTCCGTCAAAGAAGTTCCACCATGTGTAATCGTTTTCTTGGGCTTCGACATCTCCGAGTAAGTCTGAACCATATAAAATATAGTAAGCATTTCTGACTCTCATAAGCTGTCCTGATGTTAGTCCGTCAAGTGCACCGTTTACTTTGCTCCAGTTTTCTTTGCCGTCTCCTGCATCTAGGCCGGCTTTAACTTCTTTTGCTATGTCGAACGCTTCTTCGCATTCGTCTTCAGAATATGGCCCATATTTTTTCGTCTCACTTGAGCCACTTGAGCCACTTGAGCCACTTGAACCACTTGATGGGTCAGGTGCAGGTTTTTCCGAAGGTAGTGTTCCCGTCATTATTCTGCTTGTATCAACTGTTTTTGCTAAAGCTTGATATTTCTGCATAGTCAATGTGTGTGGCGAGTCCGGGTCATATACAAAATCGATATCATCTAAGCCAGTCTTGTTGCTACCACTGTCACTATCGTATGTATCATCAGAAGTTGATGAATTTCTTATTTGTTGTTCGTATGCTATCGACTCTGCGTCAGTTAAATCTGTTTGACCGCGCATAGCACTCATTATGGCTTTATATTTGAGATCTTGTTCGCTTGATTCGCCGCCATCGATTTCATTTGCACATATTTCTTGAATTAAGTCTCTACCTTCATGTTTGCTGCCATATGCAAGTTTATATGCAATATTTACTTGTTGCATTTGTTTATCCGAAAGACCATCAAGAATTTCGTTTACTTTTTCCCAATCTTCATTTCCGCCAGACATAGCTAAAGCCTTTTCAATTTCGGTTGCGACCTCCAATGCTTCAGCATCTGTAAAGCTTGGAGAATTTGGGTCTGTGTGATTGAGTTCTGATGGGTCTATTCCTTTGGCATCAGCAAATGTTGCTATTGCTTTTTGAGCTCTATCAAGTGAAGCTTGGTCTGTAACATCGGTTTTTCCTTGCATAGCAAGTTTTAGGGCATCGCGTTGCCCTTTAATAGCTTCATCTGTCCCGCCATCCGGATAATTTGCTGCAATTTCTTGAATCATGTCGCGACCTTTATACTGGTCTTTAAATTCAATTTGGAAATAAAGGTTTGCTGCTTGGATTTCTTCAGGTGATGCATTTTGAAGCGCTTTAATTACGGCATCCCAATCTTCTGCGCCATTTGGTTGGTTAAGCGCACTTTCGACATCGTTCGCTAAGGCAACAGCTTTTGCATAATCATAGATATTGCCTTTTTCGACATTTTCTATATCTTTTGGGGCTTCTCCAGCAATGGATTTCACATCTTCAACAAAATCTGCTCCAAATTCTGCGCTAATTTCTTGGTATTCGTTTTCATCAATCATACTGTCGCCAAGGTATTTTGTGGCGTATTCCTCTGCTTTTTGCGCATCATTGAGTTCTCTTGTAAATAGGTTAACAACCGCGTTTCTTATCTTTTCAGCGTTAGAAATGTTTGTCATCTTGCCTTCCTTCTTCTTACCTTTGTTTTTATTTACGGCACACTGCAACATAAACTTTATGAAATGTAACGATTTATTAAGTTTGATTTTAAAATATTGCTACATAAAAAAGTTGAATTTATTATTGCAAACTTTATGTTTAACTTTAGAAATGCTAAAATATTGACGAAAGTATTTTTATCATTAAAAAGATAAAAAACGAAAGGAAATAACGTGGTTCAAAATTTAGTATCTTTAATATCAAGTGCTTTCCAAGCCCCTATGATAAAAACAATTGAAGTAAAAAGCGATAATCCTTTTGCTACTTCTGAAAAATCAAATTTTTCATTTAATGGTAGTGCTTTTTCAAGCAATAAAAACTATGGTAAAAATATGCCAGTCCAAGGCGGATATTTTGCAGGGTATTATAATAATAAGCCAAATATAGTTGGGCAAAGACTCTACATTGAAGCTTAATCAAGTTTAAAAGCTCCCATAAGGGAGCTTTTTACATATCTTCTATCCAGATAGCATTAACAGGACAAATGAGAGCTGCATCAATGCAGTCTTGCTGGTTTTTATCTACATAATCGTCATTTACGTGTGCTTTTGTATCCACCATAAAAACATCAGAATTTATTGCTTCGCAAGCACCACAACCAGTGCACGAATTCATAATTGAAACATTCATAATTTACTCCTTTCGTTGATTTGTTTTAATTTTAACGAAAGTAAGTTCTAAATTAATTGCCAACGTTGTTAATTTTTTAAAAAAACTTTGCCTAAACGGGTGTTAGAATATAAGAATTAATTTCTTTTTGCAGATAGCTATATCTTGAATAATATTCTTCTGGGTTGGTTTTGGCGTCTTCAATTGTTTTTTCCAGTTCTATAAATTTATTAGCAAGTTCTGGATCAAATTGCGTTCCAGCACAAGCCTTGATTTCATCAATTGCCGTTTGGTGTGAAAGAGCTGTTCTATAAGAACGGGTAGTTGTCATTGCATCATATGTGTCTGCAATTGCTATAATTCTCGCACTTAACGGTATTTCTTCACCTTTTAAGCCTGCTGGATAACCGCCACCGTCCCATCTTTCGTGGTGGCATTTTAGCCAATTTGAAATGCCTTTTAGATTTTTAATGTTTGCAATAAGTTTTTCTGCGTTTTCTGGGTGTGATTTCATAACCTCGAATTCTTCATCGGTTAATTTACCTTGTTTACATAGAATACTTTGAGGTATGCCAATTTTTCCAATATCATGCAAAAGCCCCGCTGTCTCAATATCTTCGAGTTCTTTGTCGCTTAAGCCAAGCGTTGAGGCAAGAATGAGCGCATACAAAGTTACCCTCAAAGAATGTCCGTGTGTGTAGGGGTCTTTTGAATCTAGTGCAGAGGATATTGATTTTATTGTTTTGTAAAATAATTCCTTTAAATCAGTTAGAATTGTGGCTTTCGAATTAATTAAATCAAATTTTTCAATTCCATCGCGAACTACTTTGACAAGCTCTTCTGGCTCGAATGGTTTTAGAATATATTGAAATAAGCCACATTTATTTACTGCATGGGTTAAAATTTCGATATCACTATAACCTGTAAGTAATATTTTAATTGCGCTAGGTGAAATCTGATTTGCTTTTTCTAAAAACTCAGTACCTTCCATAACTGGCATTTTATGGTCTGAGATAATAAGTGAAATATGGTCGCAATATTCTTCCAATACCTCAAGCCCTTCGAGCCCATTAGAAGCAGTAAGAATATAGTAATCTCCGCGAAGCGTTCTTTTTAATAAGCTTTGGTTATGAATTTCATCATCAACAATGAGGATAGTATGCTTAACTTTCTTGGCTTCGCAAGCAAGCATATCATCAATTCCATGAATTAATAATTCATCTTTTAAGCTTAACAATAAACTACCCTCTTTTTTTTAATTATACGACAATTTTTTAAAAAACTTTAACGAGATGATTTTTTTATTAAAATTTGTTAATATGGTCTTGAGGTAAATATGATAAACATTTTCAGAAAAATTTTATCTTTATTTTTTGCAAAAAATGATGCATATAATTCGAATTCTGGCTATATGTCTTCTATTTCTTCTGGCAAATCTATAATCACGGCGCATGAAGATATGGAGTTTTCTTCTTCTTATGAAGCAGAGTTAGAGCAAGCAGAAGCAGAGATTGAAAATTTGGTGAGAATTAATTTTGATAATCCTGAAAATCTTCTTCAGTCTATAAGAACTTCTGGAACAAGAGTATATAGATTAGGTTTATTTGAACCAATTTTAAACCACTTTAAAATTCAGGCTGGATATATCCCTGCAATTACTGGCATAAAAGCAGGCGTTTTAAATTTAATTTTAAATAAAAAGATAGCTTTTGAATTTAATGATATTTTTATAATGCCAAATGCATACGAAAAGCCAATAACATTTTTCTATCAATTTTACATGTGGTATTTATATAAAAATAATATTCTTTATACAGATGAAAAAATTTCTTCGCTTTTATTTGAGTTAGATAATGAAGACAAGCATGGTAAAATTCCGACACTTACTTACCATGAATCAAATACGTTATCAAAAATTGTTAAAGCCGATATTCGCGCAATTAAATTTATCATGGATATTGCGCAATCAATCAACAAAGCAAAAATTTTTAAAAAAAATTTAAAGAAGGAATAATTTTTGGGATTAAACTTCGTCTTCTTTTTCGTTTTGTTCTTCTTCTTTGCCAAGGCAGATGTTTAGAATTTCTTCTTGCCAGCCTTGTTCTTTGCTAATAAATTTATCTGCACCTTTATTTAAGCATTTTAGCTTGTGTTCAGATTTGCCTGAAGCTGTAATTACTATAACTTTTGTGTTTAAGCCATCTCTGTTTATAATCTTTTTGACTTCATCAAGAAGAATAAAACCTTCACGTTCTGTTGATACGAACAAATCCATGATTATATAAGAAAAGTAATTTTTCTTAAAATGGTTTACTGCTGTGTAGATATCTTTAGCGGTTTCCACTATGAAACCTTGTTTTTCAAACAGCACTTTGAGCTGATACGTAACAACGCCTATATCATCAACAATTAATACATTGTTTTCGCCATCTTGCGAGATTTGCACCTCTGTGTTTTGCCCTAAAGATTTTTTAGTGTCAGCAACGGCACTTGCTGTAAGTGAGCTTATAGTTTTCCCGATTTTATCTAAAGCATTTGAAACTTCAAAATCCCCAATAGTTGAAGGTATATCGGAGCTTGCCATTTTGAATAGTTTTTTAATTGTTGCTTCGCTTAATTCTACGGAAATCATCTATCTTTCTCCTGATTTTTCTCTTCGCCTTCTTTGTAAACATCAGTAACACGTAGTCCAAAGTTATCTTCAATAATTACAACTTCACCCTTTGCAATAACTTTGCCGTTTGCGAGAAGGTCAATAGGGTTGCTCGTGTATGAATCAAGCTCGATAATTGAGCCTTTTGTGAAGTCTAAAATATTTTTTAATGGCAATTCACATGAGCCAAGCTGAGCTGTTAGCTCAAGTTCAACGTCCATCAAAAGCCCAATTGTTTCAGAGGTTTCTGCCTTTTCGCTTGCAGGACGTTTAATTGTTTCAAATATTGGTGATGACACTTGTTTATCATCTGAATTACTTATAATATTTTTGTCTGTTTCTCTGTTAGCCATTTCTTACCTTGCAGGAACATATCTATCTACAATTTTTATACATAATTTATTTTCAATAAGACCTGGGTTTGCTGTGAATTTCTTTTTGTTATTAATAAGAACAACAAGATCGTCGCTTACTTTTTGGTCAAGTCTTATGATATCTCCTTCTTTTAAATCGAGCACTTCGTCAATCATAATGTTTGTTGTGCCGAGTTGAACACTTAAATCAACCATCGCAGTGTTAATTTTGTTTAGAATTTCAGTTCTTCCTATTTCATTGGACATAACACTTGTGTGCTGATAAATATATTGCGGTGTTAATTTTGGTAAAACTGATTCCAATACTGGGTATGGGAAACATATATTAATTAGACCAAAGTTCTTTTGACCAACCCTAATTTCAAAGGATATAAGGGCAACAATTTCGCCACTTGTTGCAATAGGTACAACATGGTAACCATTATCAAGGCTTACAAATTCCGCCTTAACATGTATTACAGAGTTCCAAGCTTCTTCAAGTGTTTCGACAATTCTTTCGATAATTTTTTTAGTAAGAGCTTCCTCAATCGATGTAAGTTCTCTGTCCATGTCTGTGCTTGAGCCGTCGCCACCAAGCATTCTATCTAAAAATGCGTTTAACACTTCTGGGCTCAAACCAAGAGATATTTCGCCATTTAGCGGGTTAAGTCTAAATGTGCCGTTTTGGATATGCGGTGGCATGGAGCACACAAATTCATCATATGTTAATTGGTCAACAGATATAATATCCATTTCAACGTCAAGACGTAAATATGGAGTGAGAGACATGGCAAGTTGTCTTGCAAAGTCTCTGTGAATATCTTGCAAAGCCCTCAAGTGTTCTTTTGAGAATTTATCTGGACGGCGGAAGTTATATAGTTTATAGCCTCTTTTAAATTCTTCGGTAATATCATTAACTTGCCCCTCTTTTTCTTCATTATCAAAGAGTGGCTGCTCAAACATCTCTTGTATGTCTTCTATGTTTTCAAAATCTTTATCTTCAGAAGGCATAATATCTGGATTATTATTTGGTGTGTTTTCTTTGGTCAAAAAATTAATCCTTATTAATATATATATGCAATTTTACTATTTAATATAATATTTGTCCACAATATCAGACTTTTATCCTTTATACGAGGGGGATATAGCGGTTTTTGTAACGAAATGTAAAGAATATTTGTCAAAACTATAAAGTTCATTAAAAAAATACCGATACATTTATCACAAGGAGATAACTCAAGGAGACAATCAAATGAACATAGGAAGAATGAATGCTTATTCAGTTTCAAATGCAGCTTTAAATAAAGAAGCGGCAAATGTTGAAAACAAAGAAGCAAACAAAGTAGCAGCGCAAGGTGAAGGGAATCAAGCTAAACAAGCAAGTGCTCTTGATGTTTTAAATGCCATGGATATCATGGGTAAACAAAATATCAACGGCTTAAACATGGTTAATCCTGCGAAGTATTTATCAGCAGAAAGAATTGCTGATATTCAAGCCTCAATGGCGAAATTTGAAGCAGGCGTTTCAAACCAACAAAAAGCAATAGATGCCGAATTTGCTGGAACTCCTCAATATGAGAAACTTTCTGAAGCAAACAAACTAGCAAGTCGCATCGTAGCCATGTCGTTC
>JAZNJP010000234.1:0-4760 GCA_045578125.1 Candidatus Gastranaerophilales bacterium
ACTCTTGCAACGCCTGATAAAACAACCCAGTGTTCACTTCTGAAGTTGTGAGATTGCAAACTTAATTGCGCTTTTTTGCTCACGCAAATCATTTTTGTAAGATAACCTTCGCCTTGATTTAAAACAGTGTAATAACCCCAAGGGCGATAAACTGTTGTGTGCACAAGGTGAGTTTCGTCTTTAATTTCTTTTAATTTTTCATAAATCTTTTTAACATCTTGCGCTTGGTCTTTTTTGCAAGCAAGAATAGCGTCTGCAGTTTCAACAATAATTGTATCTTCTAGCCCGATGCCTGTAACAAGTCTGTTTGAGCTAAACAACAATGAATTTTTACAATTAATTGTTTCAATGTGCCCAACTTTAACATTGCCTTCTTTATCTTTTTTGTCAATTTCATAAATAGCATCCCAAGAGCCAAGGTCATTCCAATCAGACATTAAAGGAACCATTTTGATATTTTTAGCATGTTCCATAATTGCATAGTCAACTGAAATTGAAGGCATTTTTTCAAATGGAATGTATGGAATTTCAGAGCTTTCTCTAAAATCGAATTTTTCAAGAAGTGTGTAAATATCTTGTGCGTGTTCCTTGAGCGCTTCTAGGTATGTGCTCATTTTGAACATGAAAATTCCTGCGTTCCAGAAATAATTTCCTGCTTCAAAATATTCTTTTGCAACTTCTGCATTTGGTTTTTCTTTGAAGTTGCAAACTTCATATCCGCCGTCTGCTTCTTTTTCGCCAGCTTTGATGTAGCCATAGCCTGTGTGAGCTGAAGTTGGTTTTATGCCAAATGTTACAATGTAACCTTCACGGGCGTATTTTTCACCAATTTCAACAGTTTTTTTGAAAGCTTCAGTGTCTTTAATTAAGTGGTCTGATGGCATAACAAGCACAACATCGTCTTCAAAATTTTGAATTAAATATTTAACACAAACGCTAATTGCAGGCGCTGTGTTTTTTGCAGCAGGTTCTGCCAAAATTTTAATATCTTGTGTGAATGTTTGCAATTGAGTGCGAACACTTGATTCGTGTTTTTTGTTTGTAATGCTTACAATGTTGTCGTAAGACATCAATTCGCCAAGTCTTAAAAAAGTATCTTCGAGCAAGCTTGTTTTAGAGTTTATTCTTAAAAGTTGCTTAGGGTAAAGGTCTCTTGAAAGTGGCCATAATCTTGAGCCTGAGCCGCCTGCTAAAATAATTCCATACATATAACTACCTCTTAACCCTAATATATATTTCATATTAGCAAAAATTGGTTTTGAAGGCAAGGAAAAGCAAATTTGAGGTAAAAAATAAACTTGTTACATTATGACAAAAAATAATTTATCAGTATAATTAAATATAAAGGGGATTTACTTAAAAAAAGATGGCAAACGATTCTATTGCAGGAAAAGGCTTAAGTGCATTAAGCGAAATAGGTTTAGCGCTATTTGTCATAGTGCTTATTCTCATCTTGCTTATCGAAATGCCTTCTTGGGTTATTAACTTTTCAATAAGTTTTAACATCACCCTTGGTATTGTCCTCTTAATGATTTCCCTTTATATTAAAAAACCCCTTGAGTTAAGTTCATTCCCTTCAATTATCCTTGTCGGCACAATGTTTCGATTGGTACTCTCAATTGCGTCCACTCGTCTTATCTTATCTAAAGGTGAAGCTGGCGAAGTAATTGATGCGTTTGGTAATTTCGTAACGGGCGGCAACATGATTGTTGGTGGCGTAATTTTTATCATCATCACAATTGTGCAATTTATGGTTATTACCAAAGGTTCAGAACGTATTGCAGAAGTTTCTGCTCGTTTTGCACTTGACGCTATGCCTGGTAAACAAATGACAATTGACGCCGACTTCAACGCAGGGCTTATTTCTCCTGAAGAGGCGGTCAGAAAAAGAGAAGACTTGCAAAGAGAAAGTGCACTTTTCGGTTCTATGGACGGTGCGATGAAGTTCGTCAAAGGGGACACAATTGCTGGTATCATTATTGTTGTTGTAAACATTGTGGGTGGTTTGGCAATCGGTATGGGTATGCAAGGTATGCCTGCTGCCGAAGCTGTTTCTAAATATACAGTGCTCACAATTGGTGACGGTTTGGCGTCTCAATTACCTTCGCTTTTAATGGCAGTTTCATCAGGTATTGTGATGACTCGTTCATCTGCTGCAAGTGATTCTCTAGGGCTTGACCTTGCTTCTCAATTGCTTGCAAAACCTCAAAGTTTGCTCTTTGCTTGTGGCTTCTTGTTTATGATTGCAATTACAAGTGGCATCACGGGGCTTCCATGGTGGCCATTTGCAATATTTATTTTATTAATTGCGGGTGCTGCTCTTACTATGGCGGTTAATCAAGATGTTCAAGCACAACTTGGTCAATTAGATGCTGTTAAACAAAATATGCAAGACCTTGTTAACCCAAATAAAATGTATGAAAGATTAGGTGTTGACGTGCTTAGTTTGCAAGTTGGTAGTGGCTTGCTTGTAATTGCTGACCCAGACCAAGACGGGCAACTTCTTGCAAAAATTGCAGCTCTCCGTCAAAGAGTTACAGATGAACTTGGCTACATTATTCCAAACATAAGAATTATGGATTCATCTGCAATCGAGCCAAACGAATATTTAATTTCGATTAGAGGAAACAATGTTTCTTCTGGTTTTGTGTATCCAGGTAAACATATGGTAATTGCAGAGCAATGGGAAGCACTTGGTAAAAAAGTTCCGCCAGATTCAATTACTGCGCTTGACCCAACATATCAAACTCAAGCATATTGGATTAATCCAAACGAAGTTGGTCCAAATGATAAGATTACTGCGGTTGATAGCGTTGATGTTATTGTTACACACTTACAAGATTGCGTGCGCAAATACGTAGATGAAGTTATGACGAAAACGGATGTCTTGAAACTTATGGAACTTGTTAAATCTCAAGACCCAACGCTTGTAAATGACCTTGTTCCAACAATTATCTCAACTTCAGACTTAAGAAAAATCTTTGTAAACTTAATTCGAGAAAAAGTTTCAATTAAAGATATTATCTTTATTTTTGAAAGATTATGCGACTATGCAAGATTTTCAAAAGAACCAGATATTCTCTCTGAAAGATTAAGAGCAGCGCTCGGCCGTCAAATTTGCCTTGCAAACTGTACACCTGATAAAGTTTTGTATGCTGTAACACTTTCAAGTGATTGGGAGAAAACCCTTGATGATTCATGTCAGAGAACAGAGCTTGGGACTATGTTCTTGCTGAACCCAATGCAAGTTCAAGATTTGATTGAAACAACGGCGAATACTCTTATTAAATCTCATTACAGTGTTGGTCGTCAGCCTGTAATTTTATGTTCTCCAAGAATAAGATTGCCACTTTATCAAATGCTTGAAAGACATATCCCAACAGTTGTTGTTGTGTCATATTCTGAGCTTATAACGGATATCAGAGTTGAAGCACTAGATACCATTGGAAATGATTATTAGCGCATAAATATTAATAAATTTATACAAAGCTTCTTTTAGAAGCGAGATTCTATCGCCACTTATTTTAAATTCTCTTTCAAATTTTTTCTTTTTAAAAACTGAGTCTAAACAGGTTTTGTTTTTGCAAACATAAAGGCTTCTGCCAGCTATTTTATTGTTTGGGTTGATTACAATTTCGCCTGTCGAGTGGCATTTTGTAATTTTTATAAACTCTTCTCGGTTTGCAATTTTTGCGCAACCTTGGCATTTTCTTAAAACTTCGCTCATTTTATTGCCTTTATAACAACTGTGTTGGTTTTAATTTCAACTTCTGTTCCTTGAAGCGCAAGCACGTATTGTTCAATAAATTTATTAACTTTTTCTTCAGGGAAATAGTCCATAAATCTTTCTTTCATACTTTTTTCACTTGGAGAAGGTTTTCCAACAAACCATTTTTTAATAGTTTGCCTATCTGCAAAATATTTTGAAGCAGTTGTGTCAACATCAACGGAGCCATCTTCAAAGCCAGCTGCCTCTAGCATTTTAACCAAAGTATTTTGGTCAAAATTCACAAGTGAATTGTTGCTATCTGACATAAAAGCGTTTTCTGTATTTTTAAATTCTTCATAATCGTCAATCTTATTTGGGTCAACAAGCTCATGATACCTTGTGTTTGAAGCAATTACCGGTTCAAACACATTGAAACTTCCGCCTTTTTTCAAAATTCTGTAAACCTCTGAAATGACTGGCTGTTTATCAACAATATGAACAAGTACAGAGCGCATAAAAGCTTTGTCTATAAAATTATCTGGAAGTTTTATATCTGCGCAATCGGATTGCAAAAAACTCGCGTTGTGTGGCATATTTAATTTTTCTAAAAAATCAGCACATTCTTTAATGCAATCTTCAAATTTATCGCTAAATATAACTTCAACTTCGTCTTTAAATTTTTCAAGAACCCCAAAACCCATAAGCCCTGTACCACAGCCAAGGTCAATAATTTTATCCCCTTTTTGAATTCCAGCTCTTTGAATCAGCAGGTCTCTTACGGCAATAAGCCAATTTAGCGTTTGGCTTTTTTGTTCTTCTGTCATATAGGAGAATCTCGTTTCCTTAAGCCATTGTGTCCAATTTTTGCAAATATTATCCATAATATCCTCTAAATTTCTTAGAATTTTTGAAAGAATTTGTCTTAATCTGTTTTCTACATTATAATTATTTATAAGAGTAGTATATAATCCGAAGAAATGTCAAATCATAACATGAAATTTGAACACAGCATGCAAGAATTAGCTGAGCTATTTGAGGTTAATACCTTTGT
>JAZNJP010000235.1:0-8846 GCA_045578125.1 Candidatus Gastranaerophilales bacterium
TCGCAGGGCTTTTGCACGACATCGGAATGATTGGTGTAACAGAAGAAATTTTGCACAAAACAGAGCAATTAACACCTCAAGAATTTAACGAAATAAAGCGACACGTGTTCCACAGTATCAAAATTCTTGAAGATATCAAACAGCTTGAAGGTGTAGTTGAAATAATTAAATATCACCATGAGCACTATGACGGCACAGGCTATCCTTTTGGTTTAGAAGGAGAAGCAATTCCGATTGGTTCAAGAATAATAGCGATAGCTGACGCGTTTGATGGCATTTTATCAAATAGGGCATATAGACAAAAAGCCTCACTTGAGGAAGCGCAAGCAGAACTAAAACAACTTGCAGGCACTCAATTTGACCCAAAATTAATTGAAGTGTTCGAAGAAATTTTACCTGAACTTGAATCAGGTCTAACAGAAATTGAGAGTCCGAACATTTTTGAGAAATAAACGCAAGTAAAATTGAAATTAAAAAAATACCGTTCTACTCGAGCGGTATTTTTGCACTTTATAAATTATGATTAACCTTTAATTTGGTTCATAACTTCATCAGCAAAGTTTTCGTTTCTTTTTTCAAGACCTTCACCAAGAACATATCTTTCAAATTTAACGATTTCAGCTTTACCAGCAACTAAACCTTCGATTGTAACATCTGGGTTTTTAACAAATGCTTGTTCAAGCAAGCATCTTTGTGCCATAAGTTTATTTACTCTGCCTTCAACGATTTTAGCTCTGATTGCTTCAGGTTTTTTAGCTAAATCTTCTTTACCCATTTCGATTCTTGTTTCTTCTTCGATAACTTCAGCAGGAATTTCTGCTCTTGAAACAAATTCAGGAGCGCAAGAAGCGATATGTAAGCAGATGTCTTTTGCTAATGAACCATCACAATTTGCTTCAGCTAAGCATTTAACTTCAAGTAAAACACCGATTTTACCGTTGTGAATATAGCTTTCAACACGGTTGCCATCATCGTAGCGAACAAATCTTCTGATAGTGATTTTTTCGCCGATTTTAGCAATAGCAGCTTTAACAACTTCTTCAACAGTTGTTCCGTCAATGCTAGTTGCATTTAATGCGTCAACATCTGCTGGGTTAGTATCAAGAACAACTTTAGCAATTTTATCAAGAAGCGCTTTGAAATCTTCGTTTTTCGCAACAAAGTCTGTTTCACAGTTGATTTCAACAAGTGCACCGCGTTTTCCTTCAACCACTGAACCAACAAGACCTTCGGCAGCAATTCTGCCCATTTTCTTATCAGCTGACGCGATACCTTTTTGTCTTAAAAGTTCTTGAGCACGTTCCATATCTCCTTCAGCTTCAACTAACGCTTTTTTAGCATCCATCATGCCAGCGCCTGTTAAATCGCGGAGTTCTTTAACCATTGATGCTTTTATTTCCATTGTTATCTCCTTTATTAATTATGCTTTAACTTCTTCAGCAACTTCTTCTGCGTTAGCATCAGCGGCAGTAATTTTTTCAATTTTGCCTTCAGTTGCTTTGTTTGCTCTTAATTTTTTACCTTCAATAATAGCGTCAGCTAATTTTGAAGCAACAAGTTTAATTGAGCGGATTGCATCATCATTACCAGGAATCAAGAAGTCAATTCCGTCTGGATCTGCATTTGTATCAGCAAGACAAATTACAGGAATGTTTAATTTGTTAGCTTCTTTAATTGCGATAAGTTCTTTCTTTTGGTCAACCACAAATAAAATGTCAGGCATACCTTTCATATCTTTAATACCACCTAAAGTTTTTGAAAGTTTTGATAATTGACGGTTGAATTGAGCAACTTCTTTTTTAGTATATTTAGCTGCAACGCCTGAGTTCATAAAGTCTTCAAGTTCGCGAAGTTTATTAACTCTAGCTCTAATTGTTTCAAAGTTAGTCATCATACCACCCAACCAACGACGGTTGATATAGTAAGAACCAGCTCTTTTTGCTTCTTCTGCAATAACATCTACTGCTTGTTTTTTAGTACCAACAAAAACCACGTTTTTGCCTCTTGCAGCGTATTCGCGAACAATGTTGTAAGCTGCATCAAGCATATTTGAAGTTTTTCTGATATCTAAGATATAGATACCATTTTTAGCACCAAAAATATAAGGTTTCATTTTTGGATTCCATTTTTGAGTTTGATGTCCGAAATGCATCCCTGCATCGAGTAATTCAACTAATGTTGCTGTTGCCATTTTATTCTCCTTTTTTCTCTAACACTGAAGGAAATTTTCTATCTTAGGCTTGACTGGTATAAAACCATACGAATAATTTCCTTATTTAATATCGTAATATAAACATGTAAGAATGCAAATCGCTATATTATACGTAGATTTTTATTTACTCTGTAGAAAAATTGAACTTTCAAAATGTTTATAATATAATCCCAATTAACTAGAAATATTGGAATTATCAATGAAACAACCATTTTTTTATGACATTACGCTAAGAGACGGAAACCAATCCCTTAAAAAGCCTTGGGATATAAAAGAAAAAGAATATGTTTTTAATTTACTGTGTGAACTTGGAGTTCAAGCAATTGAAGTTGGCTTTCCAGCATCTTCCGAAATGGATTTTGAGGCTTGCAAACTTCTTGCACAAAAAGCACCAAGCAACATTGTAATTTCAGGACTTGCAAGAGCCGTTGAATCAGATATAGCGCGCGCTGCCGAAGCAATTAAATACGCGCCAAAACCAAGAATACATACATTTATTACACTCAGCCCATTTCATATGGAATATGTTTTAAACAAGACACCCGAACAAACAAGAGAAATTGCAGTTAAAGCAGTTAAATATGCGGTTGAGCAAATTGGGGAACGTGGCGAAGTGCAATTTTCAGTTGAGCATTTTGGAGACTGCGGAGAAAACATAGATTTTGTAATTGAAACTTTAAAAGACGTAGTGGAAGCTGGCGCAACTACAATCAATCTTCCAAACACGGTTGAAAGATATCGCCCAATGCACTTTTTAAATATGGTTGAAAAAGTGAGATTGGCGCTACCAGAGCATGTAACTATTGCGGTTCATTGCCACAATGACCTTGGTATGGCAACTGCAACAACTGTTGAAAGCTATTTTAAAGGCGCTGTTCAGCTTGAATGTTCACTAAATGGACTTGGCGAAAGAACAGGAAACACAAACTTATACGAAGTTGCAATCGCGCTTCATAATTCAGGTACTAAAGTTCCTTTAAATTTAGATAAATTTTATGAAACTGCAATTGATATAGCACACGCTTCAAATGTAAAAATCCATGAAAAAGCACCGCTTATTGGTTCAGATTCGCTTGCACACAGAAGTGGCATTCACCAAGACGGGGCATTAAAAACAAAAGATATGGAAATGGGAGCTTATCGCCCAATTAATCCAACGCTTATCGGCAGAAATGACAACGAAAAGATTGCGTTTACAAGCCAATCAGGTAAAACTGCAATATTTGAAATAGTGAAATCACAAGGTTACCCAATCACAATTAAAGAAGCAATTAGAATTTCACATAAAGCAAAAGAAATGGCTGAAGCAATTGGCGAAGTGAACACAGAACAAATTATCGCGCTTTACATCAACCATGTTCTTGACGTAAAAGGCAAATTTGACTTTATTGACTTTGAAAAGAAATCAGAAAATAAATATGAACTTAAATTCATGTATGAAAACAACTTGTATCACCCAGAAGGTAGTGGCAATGGCCCTGTTGCATGTTGCCTTGATGCACTTAAAAATGCAGGATTTGAACAAAAACTTGTTCACTATGAACAATTTGCGCTTGATGAAAAATTACTAGGTTCATCTTCCCGCGCAATGAGTGTAATCCACATGGAAAAAGACGATACAAAAGAAGAAATCATTGCTCGTGCAGTTGATTCTGACACAGCAAGAGCAAACGTTAAAGCAATCTTTAATGCAATGAATTTAATTTACCAATAAATATATTAAAAATATTAAATATTAATCAGACATCGCTTGACTAGAAATCTTTAGCAAGTATGATTGATTAAGTTAAACTAGCGTGACTGCGCTTCTAAAATTAAATTTGATTATTAGAACACATATTAGAGGTATTTGAATGGCAACACAAGAATATGCACCAAGAGTTACTCCGATGGGAATTCCCGCTACTCGTTTGGATGACTTGCCGGATTTAATTGAAATCCAGAAAAAGTCTTTCGAATGGTTTTTAAAAGAAGGTTTAAAAGAGGAGTTACTCTCATTTTCACCTATCAAAGACTATACCGGAAGATTAGAACTTCATTTTCTTCCACAATATACTTTTGATAGCCCAAAATATACTATCGAAGAAGCAAGAATCCATGACGCAACATATGCTAAACAACTTAGAGTTATGATGCGCTTGGTTAACCGTGATTCAGGTGAAATTAAAGAACAAGAAGTATATATCGGCGATATTCCAACTATGACCGATAAAGGTACTTTTATTGTAAACGGTGCAGAACGTGTTATCGTTTCTCAAATCGTTCGTTCTCCTGGTATTTACTACAAAAAAGAAGTATCTCCAACAGGAAAACGTCTATACAACGCAACACTTATTCCAAACCGTGGGGCATGGTTAAAAATTGAAACAGATTCTAACGACTTAATTTACGTTAAAATCGATAAAAATAGAAAAATCTTAGCTACAACACTTCTTAAAGCACTCGGCATCACTCCATCTGAAATGGAAAGCTTATTCACTCACTTCGAGTTCTTAAGAAAAACTTTAGAAAAAGATACAACTACATCAATGGATGAAGCATTAATTGAAGTTTACAAAAAACTTCGCCCAGGTGACCCAGCTTCTGCAGCAGGCGGTCGTCAAATCCTTGAAGCTCGTTTCTTTGATGATAAAAAATATGATATTGGTAAAGTTGGTAGATATAAAATCAACAAAAAACTTGGGTTAAACTTACCCGAAACACAAAGAACAATCACAATCCAAGATATCGTTGCGGCAGTTGAATACTTAATCAACTTAACTTACGACGAAGGTGTTTTAGATGATATCGACCACTTGGGAAACAGAAGAATCCGCTCAGTTGGCGAATTGTTACAAAACCAATTCAGAGTTGGTCTTTCAAGAATCGAAAGAATCGTTAAAGAAAGAATGACTCTTCAAGATAATGACACATTAACACCTCTCAACCTTTTAAACACAAAACCACTTGTTGCGTCTTTAAAAGAGTTCTTTGGTTCTTCACAATTATCACAATTTATGGACCAAACAAACCCACTTGCTGAATTGACTCACAAAAGAAGAATTTCAGCATTAGGACCTGGTGGCTTAATGAGAGAAAGAGCAGGCTTTGCTGTTCGTGACATTCATACATCACACTACGGAAGACTTTGCCCAGTTGAAACACCTGAAGGACCAAACGCAGGTCTTATCGGTTCACTTGCAACACACGCAAAAGTTAACGAATACGGCTTCATTGAAACTCCATATTTTGAAGTTGTTGACGGCAAAGTTACAGATAAAGTTGTTTACTTCTCAGCTGATGAAGAAGAAAACTTCCGTATCGCTCCTGCAGACGTTAAATTAAATCCAGACAGAACAATTAAAGAAGAATTCGTACCTGTTAGATACAGAAACGAATTCACAATGGATAGTTCAAAAAGAGTTGACTACTTTGGTGTGTCACCAATACAAATCATCTCTGTTGCAACATCTCTTATCCCATTCATTGAACACGACGACGCAAACCGTGCATTGATGGGTTCAAACATGCAACGTCAAGCCGTTCCTCTTTTAATTACAGAAAGACCTGTTGTTGGTACTGGTCTTGAAAAAAGGGCCGCAAAAGACTCAGGCATGGTTGAAGTTTCAAGAGTGGACGGAACCGTTGTAAGAGTTGTTGGTGAAGAAATTCACGTAAAAGACAAAAAAGGACAAGTTCATATTCACACACTTCTTAAATATACAAGAAGTAACCAAGATACTTGTATCACTCAAAAACCTATCGTTAAAGAAGGTATGGAAGTTAAAGCTGGCGATGTTATCGCAGACGGCGCTTCAACAAACAAAGGTGAATTATCGCTTGGTAAAAACGTACTCGTTGCCTATATGCCTTGGGAAGGTTTCAACTATGAAGACGCGATTTTACTTTCAGACAGATTGGTTCACGACGATGTATTCACATCGGTTCACATTGAAAAACTTGAACTTGATGCTCGTCAAACAAAATTAGGACCTGAAGAAATCACTCGTGAAATCCCAAACGTTTCAGAAGATTCAATTCGCCACTTAGACGAAAGAGGTATCGTTAGAATCGGCGCAAGAGTATATGCTGACGACATCTTGGTTGGTAAAATCACTCCAAAAGGTGAATCTGAACACCCACCTGAAGAAAAATTATTAAGAGCAATTTTCGCCGAAAAAGCTCGTGACGTAAAAGACAACTCACTCAGAGTTCCTCACGGTGAAGGCGGTAGAGTTGTTGACGTTAAAGTGTATGACCGTGAAAAGGGTGACGAACTTCCACCAGGAGCAAACACAGTAATTAGAGTTTATATTGCACAAAAACGCAAAATATCAGTAGGTGACAAACTTTCAGGTCGTCACGGTAACAAAGGTATTGTTTCAAGAATTCTCCCAAAAGAAGATATGCCATTCTTGCCAGATGGAACTCCTGTTGATATCGTACTTAACCCACTAGGTGTACCTTCTCGTATGAACGTGGGTCAAACATACGAACACTTACTTGGTATGGCAGCATATTTAACTAAAAATCACTACGAATCTCCGCTATTTGATGAAATGTATGGAGCTAACCAATCAGAAAACGCAACAAAAGCTGAACTTTTAAAAGGTATCAAAGAATCAGGTTGTGACTGGGTTAGAGAAGACGGTAAAGTTACATTATACGATGGCCGCACAGGTGAACCATTTGATGAACCTGTTGCAGTTGGTATTTCATATATCCTTAAACTTGTTCACTTAGTTGACGACAAAATTCACGCTCGTTCAACTGGTCCTTACTCGCTTGTAACACAACAACCATTAGGTGGTAAGGCTCAATTTGGTGGTCAAAGATTTGGGGAAATGGAAGTTTGGGCACTTGAAGCATACGGCGCAGCTTATATTCTTCAAGAAATGCTTACCATCAAATCAGACGATGTTAACGGAAGAAGCCGTGCTTATGAAGCAATCGTTAAAGGCGACAACATTCCTCGTCCAGGTATTCCTGAATCATTCAAAGTATTGGTTCGCGAATTACAATCAATCGCACTTGATATTCAAGTCGCTAAGAAAAATGGCGATGAAGTTGATCTAATGGCTGATAGCGATGATATCAGAAAAGCCGCTCCAAAAAGAGTGCTTTCTGACATTGATTCAGAGCTTTTAAACATCAATTTCTTTGAAACTCCAGCAGCTTTCAAAGACTAATTAGAAGAGAATTTTAGATAAGGAGAATAAAAGTTGTCCACAAGTATAGATTATTTTGATTATATCCGAATTTCAATCGCTTCTCCGGAACGTATTTTGGAATGGTCACATGGCGAAGTTACAAAGCCAGAAACAATTAACTATAGAACTCTAAAACCAGAACGCGATGGTTTATTCTGCGAAAGAATTTTCGGACCTTCAAAAGACTGGGAATGCTATTGCGGTAAATATAAAAGAGTTCGCCACAAAGGTATCATCTGCGAACGCTGCGGTGTTGAAGTTACAGATTCAAAAGTTCGTCGCCACAGAATGGGGCATATTAAACTTGCGGCACCTGTAACTCATATTTGGTTCTTGAAAGGTATTCCTAGCTACCTAGGGCTTTTGCTTGACACAACTCTTAAAGATTTAGAGCAAGTAATTTACTTCAACAGCTACATTGTTGTTGACCCTGCGGAAACTGATTTCAAAAAAATGCAACTTCTTACAGAAGAAGAATATGAAGATTATGTTCTTGAACACGAAGATACTGGCCTAAAAGTTGGTATTGGCGCAGAAGTTATTAAAGAATTACTTTCTGAAATCAAATTAACAGTTTTAGCTGATGAAATCAGAACTGAACTTGATAGCGCAGGTGGCAGTGTTCAAAAAAGAGCAAAATTAATTAAAAGATTAAGACTTGTTGAAAGCTTAATCGATTCAGATACTGAACCAACTTGGTTTGTTATGGATGTATTACCAATCACACCTCCAGACCTTCGTCCAATGGTTCAATTAGATGGTGGCAGATTTGCAACATCAGACTTAAACGACTTATACAGACGTGTTATCAACAGAAACAATCGTCTATTGAGACTTTTAGAAATGGGTGCACCTGAAATCATCGTTAGAAACGAAAAAAGAATGCTCCAAGAAGCAGTTGACGCATTAATTGACAACGGCAGACGCGGAAGAACAGTTGTTGGCCCTAACAACAGACCACTTAAATCACTTTCAAATATTATTGAAGGTAAACAAGGTCGTTTCCGTCAAAACCTACTCGGTAAACGTGTTGACTACTCAGGTCGTTCAGTTATCGTTGTTGGTCCACAACTCAAATTACACCAATGTGGTCTTCCTAAAGAAATGGCAATCGAACTCTTCAAACCATTTGTTGTTAACAAATTGATTGAAAGAGGTCTTGTTCAAAATATTAAATCCGCTAAAAAGAAAATCGAACGTTCTGAAGCGGTTGTATGGGATATTCTAGAAGAGGTTGTAGATGGACACCCAGTTATGTTAAACCGTGCTCCAACCCTCCACAGACTTGGTATTCAAGCATTTGAACCAATTCTTGTTGAAGGTCGTGCAATCCAACTTCACCCACTTGTATGTACAGCATTTAACGCTGACTTCGACGGTGACCAGATGCCTATTCACGTTCCGCTTTCATCAGAGGCACAAGCAGAAGCTCGTTTCCTTATGCT
>JAZNJP010000236.1:0-5245 GCA_045578125.1 Candidatus Gastranaerophilales bacterium
CCATGGAGAATAATTATAGGGCATGTTATAATCGCCGAATGAAGTATAATTTTGCGGATAGCCTGCGCACCATAAACCGCAATGTGAACTTGTCCATTCATTAGCAATATCTTTTATCCATGATGCAGAACAATATACTAATGGGTAAATGCCGCTTAGTTCAAATACTTTAGCGCAAAAGCGTTGTACCCAATCTTTATTATTAATGTTGTAAGTTTCATAATCTAGTACGGGTATGCCTTGCCCAAAGTAGTTTTTGCAATTGTCATAGAAAAATTGCGCTTCTTGTTCGGGCGAATTTTCTCGCGCAAAATGATAAAAGCCAAATAGCTTATTATGCGCTTTTAATTGTTGAATAAATTTATCGCACGTATTATCTATATAGCCTAAGCCCTCGGTAGCTTTGCATATTGCAAAATCTATTTCAGAAGCTATGTCGGCAATATTTAAGTCTTTTTGCCAATTAGATATATCTATACCGTAAAGCATTAATTATCCTCATTTCAGAATATTCTTAAAATTTAAGAATTTACACTAATTAGATTATACCTATAATTAAAAGTATATTCAATTAGAAAAGGTAGTTAAAATGGACGATAAAGAAAAGAAGAAATTAAAAAAGGTAGCTAAAAAGCAAGTTCTATCTAAAGTGCAAAAAGAAAAGATTTTAAAAGACGCTAAAGGTGTTCGTGAAAAGCTAGATAAAGAAGCAAAAAAGTATAAAACTTTAGCTAAAAAACAAAGCGAACAAACTGCGCGATTTTATGACCGCGCGGCGCAAATTGTAAAAGAGCAAGCGCGCGAATATACACAAAAAGTTATTCGTTCGCAATTTGGTAAAGACGTAGATATTAATGCGCGTGTTTTGGCTGAAGCACAATTTTTAAAAAGCTTTTCAAAAGGCAATATTGCTACTAATGTAGCAAGGCGTATTTTATCTACACGCGATAGTGAGGGCGAACACGTAACGCAATCTGGCGCACGCTTTTATGCCGGGCTTAAAGATATATGGTATGAGCCGGGGCTTACACCTGAAGAAAAGAGTGAAGCCTATAAAATGCGCGATAAGAAAATTATGCAAGCATTTGGCAAGAAAAATTTACTTGAAGTTATGGAATTACTTGAAGAAAAATTAAATATGAATTTAATAGAGATGCTGCAATCGCCTGAAGATTATGAAAAAGCAAAATTAGCTATTGCTAATTATGTAGCAGAACACAGGGAAGAACTTGGATTATAAAACGCCTAAAATAGTTGCTTTTTATGATAGTGAAACGACAAACATAGGTAGTATTACACAAGGTTTTCAAGCGTTTCCAATTCTCCACCAGCTAGGGATTATTAATAGAAGTGATATAGCGCTTAAAGATATTACTACTAAAAATGTTGAAGATGTTATAGCTATTAAACTTTATAGGCATACGCATGAAGTATGTGCTGCACTAGACTTAATACCTCAATTATTCTCAAATGAGAATATTATTCCGATAGTTGTAGTTCAAAATTTGGGATTTGATATGTTCGGGCTGTCCGATTGGCTGAACACTAAAGAAGTTAAAGTATTAGCTAAAAGTTCACGCAAGCCTATATCTTTTCAATTATTAGATGAAAACGGCGAACCTTATTTAATTATATGGGATAGCCAACAATTTAGCGGCAAGAGCTTGCTGCGCATGGGGCAAGATTGTGGGTATCCAAAACTGCAAGGTAGTTGGGATTATGATTTAATACGCACGCCTGATACTCCACTTACAGAAAAAGAAATTGCTTATGCTAAACATGATATATACACGCTAGCAGCATGGTTTGGTTTTTGGTGTAGGAATAATCCTGATATTGAAGAAAATAAATTAGGTGTAAATGTATGTACTAAAACAGGCATTGTTAGAGAAAAGCGCAAAATACTATTTAGCAACATTAAAGGTAAAGGCAATAGATATAATGTATCTAGCTTTTGGCTATTTCAAAATCGAAAAGAGCAACCTAAAAGTGATGATGAACTTTTCACTATGCAAGCCTGCACGCGCGGCGGCTTTACTTTTTGTAGCAACAATAGCGCTAGTGTTGTGTACGATTTAAAGAATAATGAATATATACTAGGATATGATGCTACTAGTATGCACCCTAGCTGTATGGTGTCTCATGCCTATCCTGAAAATTTTAAACCTGCAGGGATTGAAGAATTAAAACTTGCCGCTTCAATTATCAAGCATACAACTAAAGATTGGATATTAAAGCGCTGGTATAATCCATTTCCTGTTGCATTTAATGCTTGTTTTGAATTTACAAATATACGTGTAAAGCCGAATACTGTATTTGCTGAAAATGGAATATACCCGCTTGCATGGGCGCGAATGAATGAATTAAAAACTGAAGTAAACTTAAATAATGAAGCGCAATCTTTATTCTTAGAAAAGATAAATGAACTAGGATATAGAGACTATGCAATTAATCCTAGCTATTCGTTTGGTAAATTAAATAGTGCTGACAAATGCACTCTGTATTTAACAGAACTTGCTTTTTGGGAAGTGTGCCAATGCTATGATTTTGATAGCGTTGAACCCTTGCATGGCTACCTAACAGGTAGATTTTGCAAGCCTACCGATATGAGCATATTAAGTGTAATGCATTTTTACAATGCTAAAAAAGTATTAAAGAATGCAGTTATTGAATATGAGCAAAAAGGGCATATTACTAATAAAGATGAATTAGCGCGTTTTACTCCCGAATGGCTAGCAAATGGGGCTGCAGCGGGGACGATTTCGCTAGATGATTTAAAACTAGAGTTATTAAGTAGTAAACAATCTTTAAATGGCTTATTTGGTGTAGAGTGTACGAATGAATTTAGAGACGACACTATTTTAACAAGCGCAGGCATATCTTATAAAGGTGAATTAGGCTTAATTAATGCGCCTAAAAATCCTAAAAGCTGGTATCAATTTGGGCAACGTATTGTAGGCTGGTCTAGGATTATGCAAAATATAGCTATTCAATTAGTAGCGCCTTATTGTAAAGCTATTATTTGCGGCGATACTGATAGTATTAAATTATACTCAACTGAGAATAATATAAAATTTATCGATAAAGAATTAGAAAAGATAGCTACAGCTATTGATAAAGGGAAAGCCATTTGTACTTCAAGAGTAAAAAATAAGTATCCTGATTATTATGACGAATTAAAAGGTATAGGCTATTATATGTTAGAGTTTAAAGCGCAACAATTTTGCGCAAGTTGGAATAAAGCGTATTTAATTAAAAATGAAGATAATTACGAATTTACTTTAGCGGGCATTACTACTAATAGGCGCTATATTGGTGCGGATGATGAAATTTTCAATAATTCTTATAATGACTTAGCTTTATACTTAGAAAAGAATAAAGGCTACTCTTTTGCAGACATTTGCAATTTATTATTAGGATATAACATTCAAATAGATAGTTCAATTACAAAAATAAATGGACGAAAAGCACCCGAATGGGGCAGCAGTGTTTTTATGCGCGTAAAAGATTATTTAGGTAAAGAAACTTTAGTTGCTGAGCCAGCTGCAGAAGCCCTATTTAATATGCCTAAATTAATAGGCGGAGTAGATAGCAAAGAAAATGCTATTAATCTTTCAATAGCTAAAGAAAATAATAATTGTGTAAATTCTAAATATATAGTTTTGCAATGGTACAAAGATTGCGAACCTGATATAATCTATCTATAGTTATAATTTCAAAAGATAGGAGTTAAAAAAATGGGTAAATTATTACTTTGTCCATTTTGCGGACAAAAAGCAGAAGCCTTTGTATACGGCGCAACAGGGCAGTGGATAGTTAAATGCCCATGTGGTGTGGAAATGAATAGACTAATCTATGATGAAGAAGAAGCTATAGAAGCGTGGAATACCCGATACATGACAGCAGAAGTTTTACAACATTTTGATGATACTAATAATTTAGAAGATAGGAGTAGCAATTAGTTATGAACGAAGATATTTTTGAAAATGTTCTTGAAGAAATTGAAAATGGCGTGCGTATTACGGCGCAATTTAAAGCCGAAATTTTTAAAGATTTAACAGATGAACAAAAATTAGAAATAGCAATTGCGATAGCTGATGAAGTTAAAAGAAATTATAAATTAAATATTTTACGTTTTGAATTATTTGAATTATCTGAGTATTCTGAAATTCCCCATTTCGTTATATATGGTAATTATGAGCAATAAATTCTACAATTGGCAAGATACATTTTCGCGTCAAACTGGCACAAACGGCGAATTTTGCATTGTTATAGGCGCGCGCGGAATTGGAAAAACTTTTGGCTTGCGCTTGCAATGCGTAAAGGATTTTCTTAAAGACGGCAGCAGGTTTTGCGAAGTGTCTAGAAACGCTGCAGAGATACCATTAATTATGAATGGATATTTTGATAAGCTGCAGGCGAAAAATTTCTTTAAAGAGTATGAATTTAAGACTGAAAAACAAGCTGCATATATTAGGAAATTATCCTTAGATGAAGATAATAGCGAAGAATGGCAATTAATAGGCTACTTTGTTTCGCTTACTCAATTTCAACGTGACAAAAAAAGAACTTTTGCTAATGTAAAAAGGATTATTTTTGATGAAGCTATATTAGATAGAAAAGATAAACATCATAGATACCTTGCTAATGAATTTTCTATTTTTGCTAATGTCATAAATACTATATTGCGTGAAGAAGTGGATGAACCGACAAAAGGTAAAGTCTATCTTTTGGGGAATGCTTGCGATTTAACTGCACCATACTTATTTAATTTGGGCATTAAACGCGCACCTGAATATGGCTTTAGTTACCATAATAATAAGCACACCTTGCTGCATTATGTTGAAGCGACAAATGCGCGTGAGCGCGAACGTAATACTTTAGTAGGGCGAATGCTTGCAGGCAGTGAAGAAGCTAAAGTTATGTTCGACAATAAATTTTTAAATGCACATGATGAATTTATTGAACAAAAGACAAGCAATGCAAAATTTATTTACGGTGTAAAGTATCGGAAAATGATTTTCGGCATTTGGCTAGACTATGCAAGTGGTATTTTCTATGTTACTGACAAAGTGCCTAATAATGAAAAGAATGTTTTTACGCTTACTAAAAATGACGCAACTATAGATTATATTGCAGCGCGCAAAACTAATGCTCAATTAAAACTTTTAATTGATTGTTTCTATATTGGTGCAGTAAGATATTCTAGCCCTGCAGTACGTGAAGCATTTTTGGAAGTGCTTAC
>JAZNJP010000237.1:0-2662 GCA_045578125.1 Candidatus Gastranaerophilales bacterium
AAAATAGCATAGAATGTAAGCCTATGGGTTGGATTAACTGCATCAAACCCAGGAACATTAAGCGCGTTCCAAAGTGTTGGCTTTAAAAAATCTCTTTGAAGTTCTACATCAGACGTTACAAACAATATTTTATTACAGCCAATTTGCGCAGAAACTTTCTTTAAATAATTAAAATCAATATTATAAGAATTGTTAAAATTTCGCATTGTGGCAATATATTGTTGTTTAGCGCCATTTTTTGTAAGGATTGTTTTGATTTTTGAATATGGAATTACATTTAAATTTCTATCTTGACTTAAAATATCAGAAATATCTTGAATAAGATAATCTGGAGTAGTGAAATACCAGTTATATGGATTTTCTTGAGTGTATATTGAATCTGACAAAACAGCAATATTAATTGCACCTAATGACTTATTAGGCAAAGCAAACAGAAACAAAAACCCCAAGATAAAAAATAACCTTTTCATAATTACATATTATCTGTTAATTTTTGTTCTTTCAAATCATATAAATTGCCTAATTTTTTGACTTTTTTTACGATTTCATTAAATTTCATTTAGAAAATGTCGTGTGATATAACACTATGCCTTTTAGATATCGCTTGCAAAAATTTCTAGAAATAAGAATAAAAAGAAAAGAAGAGCAACTGCAAGAAGTCATCAAGGCTCAAAATGAAGTTATAAGAATTGAAAATTTAATAGAAGAAAACAAAAGAGAAATCTTGCAAATTCGCTCTGATATGCGAAAAGCAGACCCACATATGTTTGAAAGATATGATAATTATCTGAAACATTTGTATGAAAAAGGCGAGCAATTAGAAAAAGAAAAAGAAGAGGCACTGCAAGAACTCGAAAAACAAAAGGAAATCCTAAAGGAAAGAGAAAAAGAAGTAAACGTACTGGATAAACATAAAGAACACAAAAGAGAAGAATATCTCTACGAACAAAAGGCAGCGGAACTCAAACAATTAAGCGAAATAGGCTCGCAAAAACATTTCAGAATGACACAAGAACAAAAAGAAGAAAGCGGTGAAGATTGATATTAGGTCAAGGGCAAACACAAGAACTATTAAAACTGCAAACCCCAACTGATGGGTTGCCAACACCTGCTCAAATTTCACCAAACACGCAAAATATCCAAGAGAATCTCAATACTGGGTCAAACCAAAGTAGTATTGGTGCGATAAATGAAAACGGCTTTACATTTGCGCAACAGCTAAATTCTTTAATGGGGAACTTTGAGGTTAATTCAAGCGATTTTGATTTCAGTATCATTGGAGAAAATTTAATGTTAGAGGGTTTCTCTGGAGAAGATTTCGCAGAAATCAAGCAACTCGATACGCTAGAAGTATCAAGAGAAGACGCGCAATTTTTTGTAAATATGACACAAAACACACAAACAACTGTGCAAAACATTGGAAATGACTTAAAAGTTGTGCAAACAGAAAAAGCAATGGAGGTTTCAAAAACTCTTGTAAACTTGCTTGAAAAAGCGCAAAGCACACAAAAACCCATTCGTCTTGATTTTGATAATAATATAACCCTTGTTTTAAAAGTGAATAATCAAGGAGTTTTAAATGCTGCATTTTTCCCGTCTGACACAGCAGCAGAGCAATATTTAAGAAACAATATACCATTTTTAAAAAGCGAACTTGATGCAAAAAATATTTCATATGGAACACTAAACTATTTCAGCAGACAAAAAAACAACCAAAAGGAGAAAAATAATGAATGATTCCTATATTAATGCTCTAAACATTCAAAGTAGTGCAAAAAACTGGATGGATGCAACCGTTGAAAATATGGTGAATCTATATACTCCAGGATATCGCGAAAATAAAGTAACTTTCAAGACTTTTCTTGATAGTGCATATACTGATGGGCACATAAAAAATTTAGGGCAAGGTAAAGCAATCCCGGGAACTTCGACAGAGAATGTTTATCTTGAGGGTAACGGATTTTTTGTTGTGAGAAAAAACGATGGCTCACTTGCCTACACAAGACTTGGCGAATTTAAATTCGACGGCGAAGGAGTTTACAAAGCCGCTGATGGTAGCAAAGTTCAGGGGTACATTTTGAACGACAAAGGCGAAATTATGTCAGGCACAAAAGCTTTGAGCGAAGATGATTTTAAATCAACGCTAGAAGAAGGTGGCGCAATGAAAGTACCAACAACCGAAATTAAACTTTGGATTGACCCAGATAACGGCAAGTATCTTGGCAAATATGATGAATATGAAATAAAAGAAGATGGCGTTTTATATGGCAAAACTAAAGGCGGGAAAGAAACTAAAACCCCATTATTCAAAATCGCAACAATGAATTTTAACAACGCTCAAGGGTTGTATGAAATCGCCCCAGGTCAATTTATCGAAACAGAAGAATCAGGAAAGCCAACAATTGGCAAGGGCGAAATTAGAAGTGGCTTAATCGAACTTTCAAACATAGACTTTAAAGCCAATATCACATATTACAAAGAAGCAAAAATGCAAATGGAGCTTTCAAACAAACTTATGCAAAGCTATTCTCAACTGCTCCAAACTGCGATGGGGCTTCTTCAACAATAATTAAGTAAATAATACGGTTTTGTGCATTTTATGTTTCTGCTATATTGATTAAATGATTAATATAGCAGAAATTTTTAACAACAATAAAAAATA
>JAZNJP010000238.1:0-10429 GCA_045578125.1 Candidatus Gastranaerophilales bacterium
AATTAAAATTCCTTTGCCACCTAAGGTTTTAAGTTTTTCAATACTTTCAAAAACCTTGTTTTTATCAATAACAACGTGAATTACAACATTTTCATTATCACCGTAAAGTGTTGTAAGAGTAGGCGAAGCCAACCCAGGTAATATTTCTTTGATTTTATCTAAATTATTTTTTGGCACATGTGCCATTAAATATTTCTTTTCACGAGCATCAAGAACCGAGTTGATTGCTACAAGGAAAGATTCAAGTTTTTGTGCTTTTTCTTCGCTTAAATTTTTTCTTGCAATTAAAACAGTTGAAGAACTTAAGATTTTATCAATAATTCTTAAACCATTTTGTTTGAGAGTTGTGCCAGTTGATGTGATATCCACCACAACATCTGAAAGCCCAAGGCTTGGTGTAATTTCAACTGCACCTGAAATTTCAATAATATTAACTGTTTTGCCAATTTTTTCAAAATGCCTTTTTGCAATGTTTGGGAAACTCGTTGCAATATTGAAATGTTCAGGCAAATCTTGTGATGTTTGATAACTATCTTTTTCTTTAACGGCAACAACCATATCGCATCTGCCAAAAGAAAATCGTTTCACAATATCAACTTCAACGCCTTCTTCCTCGACAATATCAAGCCCCGTGAAACCAATGTCTGCTGCTTTTGCGTCAAGAAAGCGAGGAATATCTTGAGTTCTTACAAAAATTACAGAGAATTTGCCGTCTGAAGTTGTAACGCTTAATTCTCTTTCGTCTTTTGAGTCAAGATTCAAGCCAGCTTTGTTTAGTAAATCGTAAATTTTTTCTGATAATCTTCCCTTGTTTGGGATTGCAATTTTTAACATATTTTCCATACTGAAAATATAACATAAAAAAAATCCCTCGTAAATTCGAGGGCTAATTCCTTGTGGTATAAACTACCAACTCATTCTCCATATCTCCAAGGTTAATCAGATTCACCGATTAACTCTATTAAACTTATTTTCGGAAATTGATAACTGCTTTATTGTTCATGGCTATAATATGCATCGAACTCCAGAAATCTTCTGGCGATAAAGTAGATTTTGCGTCTAAATTAACGGTGACTTTCTGATAATATAACTTGCGAATTTGCAAGTCAGTTTTGTCTTTAACTGCCATCTTGACCTCTGTGTTTAGTGCTTACATGTATATAAAGTATATATACTTCCTTGAATTTCAAAACAACTTTTTTTTGTTACATTTATTTACATTTAATTAACAAACCTACAGATAGCAATAATTCCACCTTTTGTGGTGGAATTATTAATTGAATTTAGAATTATTGAATTAAACTAGATTTTCTCGAATTGCCTTAACTGCTGCCTGAACTCTGTCATCAACACATAATTTTTGTAAAATCGAACAAACATGGGCTTTTGCGGTGTGAACACTGACGATAAGTTCTTTTGCGATTTCTGTGTTGCTTTTCCCTTGAACTAAGTGTTTCAGAACCTCTGTTTCTCTTTCTGTTAATTGGTTTTTAATTTCAGATGAAACACCATCTGATAAAAATTCTAAGTTATCAGGTTTTGGGAAAAGTTTTAGCGCAGTTTTTGCAACATTTGGATCAATCCAACAAGCACCAGTGGCGCAACAAGTAATAACACCAACAAGGGTTTGTGGTTCAATATCTTTCAAACAGTAGCCATTTGCGCCAGAGCCAAAAGCTGCAACAACCTCTTCTTCTCTTTCATGAGATGTAAGCACAATAACTTTCAAATCAGTCATTGTTTCTTTTAATTTTATTATTGCTTCAAGACCATTTATGCCAGGAAGTCCTAAATCCATAAGAACGATATCTGGTTTTTTGTTTTTAATAATCTCAATACCTTCTTCTGCGGTTTCGGATTCTCCTACAACACTGATGTTTTCAAACTCGTTAAGTGCGTATCTTAAACCCACTCTTGTTAATTTGTAATCTTCGATGATAACAACACGAATTGCATTTGTTTTTTCCATTACTGGAGATTCAACAGACATTTTTTTCTCCTTTTGTTTCGAATATTATAACATTTTGAACTATCAATAGAAATAATATTTCAATCTTTAATTCAGACATATTAGCTAATTTGGTAATTTTAGGATTAGCCAGTTGTATAACCTTAATAAATTGCAAAAAAATAGCTTTGATATAAAATTAACTTATGGCAAATTACAGGTATTCTTCAAAACGAAATAAAAGAAAACGTAAGAGCGAAAACAGCTTTGTGAACCTTATCATAATGTTTTTTATAATGTGTTTTGCGGGGCTTGTTGCTTTTTATATTTACCTTGTTACTCTGCCCCCAATCACTAATTTTGATGTAATAAAACCAAACCAAGTAACAAGTATTTATTCTTCTGATGGTGAAATTATCAAAACTTTTGCACCTTTTAAATTCAAAAAAATTGATATTGAAAATGTACCTCAAGACTTAAAAAACGCGATTATTGCAACTGAAGATAAAAATTTCTACAAACATAGTGGTTTTGATGTTTTAGGGCTTATTAGGTCAACTTTAGTAAACATTAAAGCTGGTGAAGTTAAACAAGGTGCAAGCACAATTACTCAACAACTTGCGAGAATTTTGTTCTTGTCAAATGAACGAACATTTGACAGAAAAATTAAAGAAATAATTATTGCAAGCAGAATTGAAAAAACAATCACAAAAGAAGAAATTTTAGAAATGTATTTGAATGCTGTTTATTTAGGCTCGGGTGCTTATGGTGTTCAAAGTGCTTCTGAAACATATTTCGATAAAAATTTAGATGAACTTTCTCTTGCAGAAATGGCCTTGATTGCAGGTTTGCCTCAAGCGCCAAGCGTTTATACTCCTCTCAAAAATCCTGATTTAGCAGTAAAGCGAAGAAATCAGGTTTTGAAAAGAATGTATAAAACGGGCAAGATAACAAAAGAACAGTTCGAAAAAGCAAAACAAGAAAAATTAAACTTAAGCAAAAAAGCAAGCATTTATTCATACAACAAGGCTCCGTACCTTGTTGATTATGTATTAACAGAGCTTGAATACTTAGGTTTTACTGAAAATGAAATTTCTCAAGGTGGTTTAAAAATCTATACCACAGTTGAATATGAAGCACAAAATAAAGCTCAAGAAGCAGTTACTGATTTGCTTGCAGGAGCAGGGCTCACTCAAGATAAAACCCAAGGTGCTTTGTTTTCATTCTCTCCAATAACTGGAAGAATTTGTGCTTATGTTGGCGGGAAAAACTATGGTAAAACTCAGTATGATAGAGTTACAAACGCAATCCGTCCACCAGGCTCTGCTTTCAAACCATTTGTTTATGCAGCGGCTGTTCAACAAGGTTTAAGACATAATGATATGATTGAAGACACACCTTTGGAAGTTGGCAAATGGGCACCAAAAAATTACGGTGGTAAATATAGAGAAAAAATCCCTGCTTGGCTTGCGCTTGCGGTTTCATCTAACGTTTGTGCTGTTCGTACAATCCAAAAGACAGGTATAAACGCTGTTATTTCTCTTGTTCGTGATTTAGGTATTACAACTCCTTTGCAAAACGATATGACAATAGCTCTTGGTTCAAATGGTGCTAAGCTTTATGACATGGTTGTTGCATATGGAGCTTTTGCAAATGGCGGTTTTAGAGTTCGTCCTTATGCAGTTGAAAGAGTTGAAAACTCTCGCGGTGTTGTAATTTATGAAAATCAAGGCCCAAAAATTGCAAAAGTTTTAGCATATGAAACAGCTTCTGAAATGACTTATATGCTCAAAAAAGTTATCGAAAAAGGAACAGGGCGCGGTGCAAATATTGGACGTGATGCGGCTGGTAAAACAGGCACAACAGATGACTACAGAGATGCATGGTTTATAGGTTATACCCCTGAAATTGTTACTGGTGTTTGGATAGGTAACGATGACAATTCAAAACTAGGCGGTCATATAACTGGTGGTTCAATTCCTGCAAGAATTTGGGCGGCTTATATGAGGGTTGCAGTTCAAAATTCAAAAATCGAAAAATTTGATTATCCAATATTAAAAGAAGAAGATAAAAATGCAAATGTAGATATTGACCAAAAATATAAAACAACTGATAAAAAAACAAAAGAAGAAAAAGAAGAAAAAGAAGAAAAAGAAGAACAGGAAAAGCCACAAAGACATTTAAGAGATGAAAAATCAGAAGAGGAAGTAACAAATGTTCTTCAACAACCTTTTAAAATCCAACCGCAAAAAACTTCTGAAATAAAGAAATTAGCACCAATTCCGCAGACTCCTGCGCCAGTTCCTCAAGTGCAAGTTAGTGTGCCAATTCCTCCTCTCCCTTCCTCAAATTAAAATTATTACGAGTTAAATTTTTCAACATTATTTCAACTTCGTTAATCAAAAAATCTTTTTCTGATTGTGGGGAAATTATTTCACAACAAGTGCCATATTTCAAACATCTGTGAATTAAAGTAAGTTTATCTTGGTGCTTGTTGCAAACTATTTTTTCATCTTCACTTTCGTGGTGTATTGTTTCTTTTTCGTAAGGATAATAATTTTTTGCTAGTCTGCCATTCACTTTGAAAATTGTTGCAAGGGCAAAATTATCTGCTCCTTTATTTAGCCCCATACTCGAAAGTTCTGTTATTTTTGAAATAATAAATCTCTTGTATTTTTGACTCTTTTCATCATAGGCATTTAAATAAGCGGTGCCTTTTGAAAATCTTATAGACTTTGGAACAATTATACACAATTCACCGTTATATCTAATTTTTAGCCTGATATCATCTTTTAAAATATTTGAAATTATTCCAATTATTTCATGACATCTTGCTCTAATTGAAGAAATTGTTGTGATTGGGATTTCATTTAATATTTTTATATATTTTGACTTAGTTTCACTATAGGTGAGCTTTAAAATTTTGGAGAAAACGGACTGAATTTTTGAATCGAACTTTTTAGAATTAAATTTTTGTGAAAATTTATGAAAATATGCAAGAGTATTCAATTCTTTTTTGTTGAGGTCAATAAAGAAAGGAATGTTTTCTAAATAAAACTTCCCGTTTTTCTTTCTTATGGAACAACCCGCAGTTCTTAGAGTTAAAAAATATTTTGTTATAGTTTTAGGCCCAACGCTTAAACCATCTTTATCAAGTTCAAAACAAAGTTCTTCAAGGCTTCGCGGTGCATCATGAAGCAATTTTAAAATTTTTATAATTCTGTAACTTGAATTTATTTTTCTCATTTATATATTTTTCTTACATCTTCTAATTTTGCAATTATTTTTTCTCTTAATTCTTTGTCTTCCACCCAAACACAAGCACTTCCATAACTTAATATTTTTTGTATGAAATAAAACTCTGTGAGGATTTCAGTTTCAACAATTATATAATCTTCATTAAAATTGATTATTTTTTCTACTTCATCTGGCAAGAAATAAGGCAAAAGTTTTTTATTTAAAACATATTTGCACATTCTAGGTTCATATATTTTCTTTGTTTTTGGTTTTGTTGCTTTAATAATTCCCTTTATTTTGTCTATTCTTAAATATATTAAATCTTGGTTTTCAAATATATCTGTGAAACACCAGAAATATAGTTTATTGTTATCTTTTTGGTGGGTAATTTTATATGAATGGGCTTCAATTATCCTATCGCCTTTGGTTCCTGAATATATAATTTTGATTTTGTATCCTCTATCGCAAGCAATTTTCAGTTTGTTTAAAATATCAAAATTAATATCTTGGAAATATCCAAAATTTAAAAATTCCTCCATTATTTTTTCATCATCAATATATTTTGCAATTTTTTTGAAAATATCAAATAAATCAATAATTAAATGCCAATTGCATAAATCCATAATGGATTTTTTTGTTTGGTTAATAATTTCGATTTCACTTTTTGTTAATTTGATTCTTAATGGATTCCAATTCAGCGCATATTTGTAATTGTTTCCTTTGTGCCCTATTTCTATATCAAAACCAGCGCTTTTTAATGTGTTTATATCAAGCCTTACAATATCTGGGCTAATATTTAAATTTGGATATTTTTCATTTATTAATTCGCAAAGTTCACTTTTGGAATAATTTTTTTGCATTAAAAATTGCAATATCAAAAAAAGCCTTAATCCTGTTGAATTAATTTTATATTGCGGATTTAGTGTTTCTTTTGCACAGTTCATATCCATATCTTTTCATTATAGCTTAATATTTACTATTTTTTAAATCTTGCTGTTTGTGCTATGCTCATTTTATGGAAACCTATCAAAAAATATTAAATGAAATTGAAAAGGCAGAGAAAATATTGCTCATATCGCACATAAATCCAGATGGCGATACTTTAGGTTCAATGTGTGCCATGAAGCTTTTTATAGGCGACAAAGCAGATATGCTTGTTCAAACAAGAGCAGATGGCGATATTCCACAAATCTATAAATTTTTGCCGTTAATTAATTCTGCAAAAACATTAAGAAACGTGCAAAATGTTTATGATTTAGTTATTACTCTTGATGTTGCTGCAATTGATAGAATGGTGCTTATGGGCAGAAAAATTTTTGAATCTGCCAAAACAACTATAAATATTGACCACCATGAGACAAACCCTAAATATGCAACAATTAACCTTGTACAAGCCAACGCTTCAAGCTGTGGTGAAATTCTATTTGATTTTTTCAAGGGCATTAATTTTAACTTAACAAAAGAAATTGCAGATAGCTTATTTGTATCTGTTATGACGGATACGGGTGGTTTTAGATATGACAACACAAGTGCTAAAACCTTTGAAATTGCGGGCGATTTGATTAGATATGGCGCAAATCCTGCACAATTAGCACAACTTATTTATGATTCCAAAGACAAAAACATGGTGTTGTTTCAAGCATATTGCGTGAATAACGCTCTTTTTGAAGAACAAAATAAAATTGCGATAGTTAAAATTACTCATGAAGATATGCGTAAATTTTCAGCACGACATGAATATACAGAAGGCATCGCAGAGCTTTTAAGGGGAATTAATGGAGTTGAAGTTTCAGCTGTTATGAAAGAAAATGACAACAACTCAATTAAAGTTTCGCTTAGAAGTAAAAATGTAGATTTAACAAAAGTAACTGAAAAATTTAAAGGTGGTGGGCACCAAAAATCTGCAGGTTGCAATATTTATGCTACAATGGATATTGCATACAAGCAATTGTTGGAAGCCATAAAACAAGAACTTTAGAGGTATAAATGCTTAAAAAAGCAAAAAGCACATTTGCTGAATACTTTTATAAACTCATTGAAACAATGGTGAACGAAGATTTTGCAAACGCAGCTGCGGAAATGGCGTTTATGATGGCGATAGGAATTTTCCCATTTATGCTTTTTGTAACAGCTATTTTTGGCTGGCTAGGAAAGAAATTTTTTATGGCAAAATTCCTTGCTGTTTTGTCTAACGTTGCGCCAAATGACGTTATACATCTTATCCAAAAAGTTTTAAACGAAGTCATAATTTTTGAACAAGACGGAGTTTTAGCAATTATTGGTCTTATACTTGTAATTTTTCTTGCGCATAACGCTGTTGCAGTTGTTATTAAAGGCTTAAACAGAGCAAGTATGACAATCGAAAACAGATCTTTTATAGTTGTTCGTTTGCTTTCTGTGTTTATGGTTTTTGTTTATGCTCTTTTACTTTTTATAGCAATAAACTTAGTTATTTTTGGCAAAGTTATTCTTTTATTCTTGGTGAATTATGGAATAATCACAGATAACTTGATGAATGTGTTTATGATTTTGCGCTGGCCTGTGGCGTTTTTGATGCTTTTTGCACTTGCAACTATGAACTATTATGTGCTCCCAGCCAGAGACTATTCAATTGCAAGAAAAACTGTTCTCCCTGGTTCTTTATTTTTCTGTATATTTTGGTTATTAGGTTCTTGGGGTTTTTCGCTTTATGTGAACGAACTTGGAACATATAACAAGGTTTATGGTACACTTGGGGCGTTTGCCATTCTTATGTTGTGGCTGTATTATTCTTCAATCATTATGCTTGTGGGTGCTGCAATTAATAACCAGACTTTGGATAAATTCTCAAAGTCTAATGTGCCAGAACTTGAGCATAATTTTTAATTTGTTTTTGTTAATCTTTCAAATAAAATTTGGAATGAATTTATCATAAATTCTATGACATCTTTTTTGCTTAGTTTTGATTTTCCAAGAGTTCTATCAACAAATGAAATTGGGATTTCTTGAACTTGAGCTCCTTGTTTTATCATTTCGTATAAAATATTCATTTGGAATGAATATCCGCTTGCTCTTAAATTATTAAGGTCAATTTTTTTCAATAACTCGCAATCTAAAAGCCTAAAACCTGAAGTGCAATCGTGCACAAATTCTATGCCTGCAATGTATCGAGCAAAAATGTTGCCATATTTTGAATTCATAACTCGAAGAGTACCCCAATTGTCTGGTATTCTACCCCCTGCCACATATCTTGAACCAATTACAAAATGATATCCATTTTTAATTTCATCAACAAGCCTTCTTATGTCTTTTGGATTGTGTGAAAAGTCTGAATCCATTTCAATCACATAATCTGCTCCAAGTTCGTTCATCGCGTGTTTAAAGCCTGCGATATATGCCTTGCCAAGCCCTTCTTTTGGTTTTTGTATGAGATATAAATTAGGCATTTCATTTTGCAATCTTCTTACGATATCTCCTGTACCATCTGGGGAATAATCATCTACAACAAGAAATTTAAACGAATATAAACCTTCTTTTGTGTGTTCTGAATTTTGAACTGTTTCTCTCACTTCTCTTAAAAATAGTTCACAGTTTTCAGCTTCATTATATGTTGGTAAAACAATTACAATATTTTTTTTCACTAAAACACCTATTTTATTCTTTCATAAATTACAACTAAGTCATTTGTGTATGGAACTTTTGTTTCTTTTACCATTTTAAGTCGTGGGTCTAAATTCACGAGCTCAATCATATCTTTACTTCCTTTGAGTTGAACTTTGTTATAAATGCTTGTTTGTTTGTGCCCTGGTAAGTCAATGATAACTCTTGAGCCTAGTTTTGTGCCCGCCATCATTTTTTCATAATAATCTCTTGTTGCAGGGAAAACGCCATTATGGTTTATATATTGATAAACAAAAGCTGCTTTTTCACCTGCCGTTTTAAGCTCTAGTGAACGTTCCCCGAAAAGATTAATCATTCGCTGGTCGTTGTATATCAAATATCCAGCGTTATGGCAAGTATCTAGTGATTTTGCTTTAATGCCAAAAGGTTGAATGAGTTTTGAACTGTTTGGAGAATATATGAGGTCGTGTTCATCTAATTTTAGATCACTCATAAGGCTAATTAACCCGCCGAATCTATAGGTCATAAGAAGTTCTTCGTCAAGTGTCATTCCTTGTCTTGGGTGCAAATCAAATTGTGGAACAATCATTAATGCAACAACACAAACTTTTAATGTTGTTAGTTTTATATTTTCAACAACATTCGCGAATGTGAGTACAAAAATGCCCAAAAATGCAATAGCATAAGTTGTGTTAAATGGTGCTAAACCAAATGTTGCAAGTGATGCGTGGAAACCAAAAATGACTATAAAAAACCAGAATAAAAGTTTTTCTTCCACTTTTTTATGCATAAATGATTTAGCAAGAAAAATTATTCCAACTGCAAATACAAAAATTTTAAATATAGGCGATATAATTGTTCCAATTCTTTGCTTGTAAAATAAAGTGGTAAACACATTCAAAGCATCTGACCAGTGCATTCCAAACAATGAAGAATATGAACCCAAAATAGAATTTTTAACATTTAAATATTGGTGGATAAATACGGGTAAATATGGAGTATAAAGCAAAAGAGCAATTCCAGAAGCGATTAAAAATGGTTTTACTAAATCTTTTCTTTTAATAAGGAAATAAATTCCGAACAATAACCCTTGTAAAAACACATACATAGAGCCTGTGGTTAGAGTGTACATAAGAAGGGTGTTAAAAATAGCTATTCCTATAATATTTTTCCAAGAACTGTCTTTCATTAATTTGAAAATATAAAAACTTGAAAGAGTTAGAAAAATACTTGCTGGAACATAAAATCTTACAAAACTTGTGCCATATATAAAAAGAGCGTTAAATGTGAGTAGGGTTGCTGCCAAAAGACCAACTTTTTTGCTGAATATTTCTTTTCCAAATTTATAAACAATGGGGATTAAAATTAGCGAGAAAATTGTGCTTGAAAATTGTATTGCAGAAGCTTTAATTCCGAAAATTTGCATATAAAAATGCATAAATATGTGATACAAAGGTGCATGCACATCATCTGCCCAAATGCAGTGAAATAATTCGTTTGGAAAAGCGTGCGATGCAATCCAAATTGAATATATTTCATCAAACCATAACCCAAATCTTGGGAGAAATAATCTTGAATAAATTAGCGTTATAACCATTAAAGCTAAAATGATTATTATATTTAGATATTTTTCAAAAATTTTTC
>JAZNJP010000239.1:0-4036 GCA_045578125.1 Candidatus Gastranaerophilales bacterium
TGGCGCTTATGCCAAAACCTGATGAAGTATGTATTGATGTTTGCGCGGCACCGGGCGGAAAGACAACCCACCTTGCAGAGCTTATGAAGAATACCGGCAAAATCTATGCCTTTGATATGCACGAGCATAAAATAGAAATTATAAATAGGATTACTGCAATTAATAGTACACCAAGCACCATAAATATTTTTAAATAAAATTCAAAATCTGCTATGCAAACAGCAAAAACTCCAAATAGCAACAATACTGTAATTATTACTAAATCAAACCACGCAAAAAAGTCTATAATTCTACGCCCAATTTGTAATACAATTTGCTTTATCATAGTAACCTCCTTAAACACATACCTCTTATTTACGAAGATATCATTAAATACACTTATTCTTATAGAAACACTCTATAAGTTATAATACAATAAACAATGTTTAATTACATTTTGAATAAAATTTTCAAATAAATTACATTCAATAAATTACATTGGTAGAATAATTATTCCTAAATTTGCTTAATTTTGCAATTTTTGCAAAATTAGGTTCAAGGTCTTTCAGCTATTGTATTTAAAACCGTTTGCCCCAAATGTAATTAAAGCTAAATAAATTACATTTGATGTAATTTATTCAAAACTTCCCTCGAAGTCGGAAGTTATTGTTACAAGTGGGAAGTAACCACTTCCCCCAAAAGTGGGAAGATGTAATCAATGTAATTTATTAACAGAACTTCATGGAACAGTTATAACTCAATAACCAATGGGCATTTTGGCACTTTTTATCCTCAAATCCGCCCTTCTCAACACCCTCGAAAAGGACTCTACGGACTGAATTACATTGTCTCAACAAAAGCAAGGGAAGTTGGCTCAAAGTTAAACACAAAGCCAACATACGCCAATAAATTAAATTACATTTATTTTATTTTGAGGTGTCCGCCCATATCTATTAAGAACAACACAAAATTTCGATACACTTTTTGCATATTTTGGTAATCTCGAAAAATCGAATTTGAAAAAATAAACCCAAAATCTTTTTTATAGTCTATAATAAAGGTTTATTGTTGAATTGTTATTTGAGTCTTCCCCAAGCGCAAAACCGACACAATTAAATTCCGAATGTATATTGTGCCATTCTTGTATGGTTTTTAATTTTTCTTCTAACGCCTTGTTGCCAGTATACGTTTCAATCAGGGTTTCGTATGTGTTTTTAGTCCCATAAATATATATTTTATGTTTTTGAGAACCGAACTCATTATAATCAATACCTTCCACCCACATATAGCCGGAACCGATTTCGATTGCTCTTTTTGCAGTTGGCAATATTTTCTTAAGCCCTTCAACGTTAGAATTTTCGATGAAATCAAAATAATATCTATTATCTAACGCGGGAATATCGCGCAAACAAGACCTATTATGCCAATGGCATTTTAAAGTCTTGCCACCGTCCAGCAACGCTGCAAAATAAAGAGAAGGATATTTTAATGCTTCATCATTTGAAACTTTCATTTGCGAAAGCTCCAATATTTCTTTTTCGTATTTTTCATAAAAAGAACAGTTTTCTTTTAAATACGAAAACAACAAGTCCATCTTTTCGTTAGTTTGCCTTGCTAACCCAATATCATATCTTGAACAATCCATATGTTTTTCATCAAAAACAAAGGTTAAAAATTTCATTATTTTATTTTCAGATAAAAACTCGATTAAAGGAATTTTTTTCGCCTTTGAATATAATTCAAGACTATATTTATGCGAATAATAAACTTTGAATGCAAAATCTTTATCTAAATCTGAAGAAATATTTATCCCAAAGCAATCTAATTTTTCAGAATTGACATTTTCTAATATTTCTTTTGGAAATGTTTGAACAATTTTTTCATCTATTATATTTTGAGAATCAAAAAACATTTACCAAAAAACTCCTTGTAATCAGGAAAATTTTATCATATTTTTCAAAAATTCGGAACTATTCTAGCATTTTAAAATTGCCCTTTCTACTAATATTTTTCAACAAAAAATAAATTAAACTTATTTTATGTATAATTCTTCTTGGTATAATTCGCTTATAAAACCTTTTCTTGCTCCGCCTAATTGGGTGTTTATTCCAGTGTGGAGTATTTTATATTTAACAATTTTTATTTCACTTGTTTTATACGTCATAAAACCTGAAGAAAATAAAAACTCGGGCTACATATTTTTTGCAATTCAGCTCATTCTTAATCTTATTTGGTCGCCTATATTTTTTGGAGCACAAAATATTGCTCTTGCGTTAATTATCGTTATATTCCTTGATATTTTTGTGCTTTTTACTATCCTTAAATTTTATTCTGTCTCAAAAATTTCAGGTTTAATTTTAATTCCATATTTCTTGTGGGTGCTTTTTGCAAGCTATCTAAATCTCGGTTATTTGCTTTTGAATTAAAGCTACACTCTGCTAGCAAAAATTTTTCTTGAGGAAACTTATACGCACAACAGTGTTTTAAGGTGCAGGGTATGAAAATTAATAATATTGGTGCAAATATTGGCTTCAGGGCTCATTACACAAATGTTGATATTGGCGCGAGTTCTGTTTTAGGTTCACTCAAAATGTCTATAGTGGACGAAAAAGGAAACTTAATTGCAAAAAATTATTCATCAACAGTATTCGACGCAGGCGAAGCAAGAAGCGAAAAAGGTTTTGAGCAAAATGTTGCACGAAAAGTTGCGGAATTTGAAAAAAATAACGCAGAAAAAATTAAAGAAATTGATAAAGACAATGAAACAAAATTAACTATTTGCTACCCAGGGCCAAAACTAAAAAGCGAAAATAATGAAGCTTTATTTTACTTGTCTAATTTTGCATACGACGAAAATAGACAGCAAAAATTCAAAAATCCAATCAACGCAACCAATATCGATAGCTACTTAAAACAAGCAGGAATTGATGTTATCCAATCTCGCCATGTAAACGATATGGCAGGGGCTGGCGCGTGCTTGCTAAGCAAAATAAAAGCAGAATGCCCTGAAATTTTAAAAGAAGGAGAAGAAATTCTTTTTATGTATCCAGGTGGCGGGCTTGGAACAGGCATGATTATTGTTGACAAAGGAAATATCAAAGTAAAGCCAACCGAAATTCAACACTCAATTAAAAATTGGACAATTAAAGACGCTGTTGAAGAAAATGTTAAAGCAAAAAAACTAAGAGACAATTTTGCAGATGAATTAGGACTAAGCTCTGCCGAACGTGCACTAATTGGCGAAAACACAAAGGTTGTTGATAACTACGATGAATTACACTCAATTCTACCTTATATTTCAGAAGAAGATTTTCAGGAAGCTTCAAAAGAAACTATCTTGAATTTTATGGATTCTTTAGCGCAAGTTATTGCAACAAAAGTATGCGATTCAAAATTAAACACTGTTATAATTACAGGCCCAATTGCAAACGGACTCAGAAAATCGATGAACAAAAATCCAAGATTTAGAAATTACACAACAGCAAATGAACCCGATAATTTCAAAGCAACACTTAAAAGAAAAGTGACTAAAAATCTAACAAGAGTCGGAAACGAGAATATTCTAAAAGACCCAGATAGACTTAATATTATATTTTTAACTATACCAAACAATACAGAAGCAGCACACATTCTACAAAAAGGAGATGAGGTCGGCAACCCGACAGCATGGTATAATATCTATGAATAAAACAAATTCATTGCTGAGTTTTAGTTAAGGGTAGTTTATATGAAAAAAGCATTAATTTTGGCACTTGCACTATTTTTAAACATAGGCTTATGTTTTGCCGAGCCTTGCGCTGGCGAAAACAGACGTTGCACAGAATATTATTCAGGAACAAAAACTGTTAAAGCTAAATACAAATTAAAAGACGGGAAAATAGAAGGGAAATATAAAGAATTTTTCCTCAATAAAAAACTTAAGGTTTTAGCAAATTATAAAGCAGGTTTGCTTGAAGGCGAGCATTTAACTTATTATGATAATTCTCAAATTATGTTGAAAGAATTTTATAAAGATAATCGTAAGCACGGCATGTCTTATTTATATAATCTAGAAGGA
>JAZNJP010000240.1:0-12862 GCA_045578125.1 Candidatus Gastranaerophilales bacterium
AATATTATTCAAACCAAAAGTTTTTTGAAAATGGAATAAGCAAAAGAGATGTTATTGCGAAATTTGATTTCGATGTAGTTGATGCAAGAAAAACTGAGTTCCAAAGAAGAGAGAGAGCAAACAAAGTTCGTCCTATTATTACCCCAATTGATGAAACTTTTGTTAAAAGCAGTCTAAGAAATTTTGAGCAAGAAGTGAAAAACATAAAAGAAGCCGAAATTTCGCCTGATGAAAAATATGCAAAATTTATTCAAATGCTTGAAATTAATAATCCAGATAAAGAAAGGGCTGTAACTAGATTTCTTTTAGGTGCATCGGTAAACGAAATCGAAGATACTTTCACAAATTCAAATTATGTTTTAGCCCATGTTTTATCAGAAGGAATAACAGATGTTGATTTTCCTGAGTTGAAAGTTGAAGCAATAGCTAAAAAAACCCTTGGAAATAACACTACAAGACAAAATATTCAAATTATTTCTGGCATTTTAGAACATGTTATAACTCCAAACTTAATTGAAGATGAATATGCGACCGAAATTGCAAGAAGAAATGCAAGAAATCTTGTAAGACCAAATGTAGTTAAATTTAAAAAAGGCGACTATATTCTAAGAGAAGGTGAACCTGTGACTGAGCTTAAAAAAGCTGCTATTGAAAAATCAGGTTATAATGTTCTTGAATTTGATAAATGGGGAATTGTTGGCATGTTTTTGCTTTCGCTCATCACAATTCTCGCTGCAATGTTATATATAAAAAGATATGAATCTAAATTCTATAAATCAAATTACATTACAATTTTATCTGTTACTTCAATTATATTAACTATTATATGTGCAGTTATGCTGAACACAGGTGCGACTTGGGGCTATTTAATGCCAATTCCAGCTTTTGTTATTATTCTTTCTGTGTTCACATCGCCAAACATTGCATTTTTATTCTCAATATTATTTTTAGTGTTATTTTCTATGACACTTCAATTTGATATGCAACTTATTCCAATCTTTTTGTTTGGTTCAATAATGGGGGTTTTCTCTTCTTCTAAAATTAATTACTCAAAAAGATTTGATATCATTAAGTGTGGTTTTGAAGTTGGTATTGTGATGTTTTTAACAACTTGTCTCATTGCTTTATTCAAAGGACAGCTTTTCAACTTTTCAAATTTAGACACGGTAATTATTCATGCTTCGCTTTGCCTTCTAAATGGCGTGATATCAGGCATTATAGCTCTTGGGCTTATTCCTTTAATTGAAGACATATTTAAAGTTTTTACACCATATTCTCTAATAGAACTTACTGACCATAAACAAGATTTATTACGCAACCTAGAATATAAAGCGCCTGGCACATACCACCACTCAATGACAGTTGCTAATTTATGCGAAGCTGCAGCGGAAGCAATTGGTGCAGACCCAATTTTAGCTCGTGTTGGTGCGATTTATCACGATATTGGAAAATTAAAAAGACCTCAATTTTTTATTGAAAACCAATCATATTTTGATATTGAAAATCCGCATGATAAATTAAAACTCAACCCTAGGTTAAGCAAAATGGTTATCACCTCGCATACAAGAGAAGGGGCAGAACTTGCTCGTGAACATCACTTGCCACAAACAATTATAGATTTCATTCAACAACACCATGGTGATTCTTTAGCAGGTCATTTCTATAATAGAGCAGTAAGCGAAGAAGGCGCAGATGCGGTTGACATGGAACAATTCAGATACCCAGGGCCTAAACCTTCAACCAAAGAAATTGCAATTTTGATGATAGCAGATGCAGTTGAGAGTGCAGTTCGTTCTATGAAAGGAGCAACTCAAGAAGAAGTTGAAGAGATGATAAATAAAATCATCACCGAAAGACTAAATGATGGACAATTGTCAGATAGTCCACTTACTCTAAAAGACATAAAAATCATTGCAAATACTTTCAATAGAATTATGAAAGGCATGATGCATGATAGAGTCAAATATGAAAAACCTGACCTAAGTGATTTAGATGAAACAAAAATACGTCTTTTACTTAGCAAAGAAGAAGCACTAGAGAAGAAAATTGCAAAAAAAGTAGAAGAAAATAAAGAAAAACAAAATGAAGACAAAAATAACAATTGAAAATACGAACGATAATTTTGTTTTTGATGAATCTTTTTGGTGCGTGCGTGCCAAAAATGTGTTTTTAAATACTTTTGAATTAGTGAAAAATGCTTCTCATTTAGCTAAATACCAAAATTTAGAATTTAATTTTGGTCTCACATTCTGCACTGATTCTGAAATTCATGAAATAAATAAAGAATACAGAAAAATTAATAAACCAACAGATGTTATAACTTTTGCACTCTTTTTTGATGATGATATAAAAACAGTGATAGATAACACAGCAGAGCTTGGCGATATTATTATTTCAACCGATACTGCGCTTAGACAAGCTGAAGAAAATAATTTGGAGCTCGAGCAAGAAATAACGGTTCTTTTAACTCATGGCGTGCTTCATCTTTTAGGTTTTGATCATATGATAGAAGATGACTACAATTTTGTTATTGATATTCAAAAGCAAGTTTTTGATAGAATCTTTGGCTAAGGGAGCGAGGCACGAGCGACCGCAAAAGTAAAATATACCCTTCAAAAAGCCTATTTTGCCTTATTTTCATTATTATTTTTACAAAATATTTTATAATTGGATTGGTTAGTAAATAGGTATGAGATATGGAAAATAATTCAAGACCAAAATGGAGCACAAAACTTGCGTTTATTTTATCTGCGATAGGCTCAGCTGTTGGGCTCGGGAATATTTGGCGCTTTCCTTATATTATGGGAGAAGGTGGCGGAGCAGTTTTTCTTCTTACTTATTTAGCGTTAATTTTTCTTGTTTGCATAATTCCTTTGATTGCAGAAATTGTGATAGGCAAAACAATGCAGAAGGATAACGTTGGTTCATACCAAGCAATAAATAAAAATTTCAGAGTGTTTGGTTGGTCGAATGTTATAACAACAATACTTATAATGGGCTTTTATTTTGTTGTTTGCGGGTGGATTGTTGATTATTTCTTCAAGGTGCTTGTGAATTACAACATGGCAGATTGCGCTCAATATTTTACAAGTTTAACTTCTAATTTGTTTTATGGGCCAGCTCTTGGCATAATTTTTACAATTGCTTGTGCGTTTTTTATTTTCCAAGGTTTGAATAAAGGTGTTGAAGCAGTAAATAAATTTATGGTGCCAGCTCTTGGAATTATTATGATTTTGCTTGCAGGCTATGCGCTAACTTTGCCTAATGCAGGCGCTGGGCTAGAATTTATGTTTAAGCCTGATTTTTCAAAATTCAATGGTCATATGGTGTTAACTGCTCTTGGGCAAGCACTTTTTACATTGAGTATTGGCATGGGTGCAATGCTCATTTATGGTAGCTACCTTCCAAAAGAAGAAAAAATTGGCAAAAACTTATTCTCAATTGTTATTTTCGATACACTTTTTGCTCTTCTGTCGGGTGTTTTAATATTTTGTTCTGTATTTTCATTTGGAATGCAACCTGAAGTTGGCCCAAGTTTAGTGTTTATCACTTTGCCTAAGATTTTTGCGCAAATGCCATGTGGATATTTTGTTGCGGTTTTATTTTTCTTGCTTCTGTTCTTCGCGGCGTTTACATCTGCAATAAGCATGTTTGAAGTTGTGGTTGCAACTTTTGAAGAAAGATTTAATATCACAAGAAAAAAAGCAACGGTTATAACATCGATAATTGTTGCGATTCTTGTGGCACTTGCGTCACTATCTCTTGGTGCAATTCCAAATTTAAAATTATTTGGCAAAAATTTCTTTGATTTATTTGATTACACAACATCAAACATAATGCTTCCATTAAATAGCGCAATTGCTTGTCTTGTTGCTGGGTGGTTTGTTCTTCCAAAACAAGATAATCTTTTCCAATATAAATTCATACATAAAATAGCTTTATTTATGATGAGATTTATTTTGCCTATAATTTTAATTTCACTTATATTTATTGGAAATTAATAATCTTAAAATCTAATTGTGTGATATAATTTCCGTATGATTTAGCTAGAGGTATTAACATGCTTACTTTAGACACAGTTTATCAAGCTGCACATAAATTAAAAGAAGTTGCTCGTGAAACAGATTTAATTCTTACAAAAAATATAGTTGATAATGCCAATATTTATTTAAAAACCGAAAACTTGCAAGTTACTGGTTCTTTTAAGTTGCGTGGTGCATATTATAAAATAGCCACTCTTTCTGAAGAAGAAAAAGCAAAAGGCGTTATAGCTTGTTCTGCTGGCAACCACGCACAAGGCGTTGCGCTTGCTGCTCAAAAAAGTGGCATCAAAGCAACAATTTTTATTCCAAGCACTGCGCCAATTTCAAAAATTGAAGCAACAAGAAGCTATAATGCTGAAATTATGCTTATAGACGGTGTTTATGACGATGCATACGAAGCTGCTGTTGAATATCAAAAACAAACAGGGGGCACTTTTATTCACCCATTTAATGATGAAAAAGTTATAGCAGGGCAAGGCACAATTGCGCTAGAAATTCTAAATCAATTGCCAGAAGTTGACGCGATTATTGTTCCAATAGGCGGTGGCGGTCTTATTTCTGGTCTTGCATACGCAATCAAAATGCTAAAACCTGAATGCAAAGTTTACGGAGTTGAAGCTCGTGGTGCAGATAGTATGCTTATGTCGCTTGAAAAAGCTGAGATGTGTAAACTTAAAAAAGTTTCAACATTTGCAGATGGTATTGCGGTTAAAACTCCAGGGGATTTAACATATAGCTTGTGCAAAGACTATGTTGACAAAATTGTAACTGTCACAGATGACGAGATTGCAACTGCAATTTTAACTTTAATCGAAAAACAAAAACTTATTGCAGAAGGAGCTGGTGCAGTTTCTGTTGCAGCGGCACTTTTCAATAAATTGGATTTAGAAGGCAAAAATGTGGTTTGTCTTGTGTCTGGTGGCAATATTGATGTAAATATTTTATCTCGCGTGATAAATAGAGGTCTGCTTACTGCTGGAAGACTTTCAGATATCACAATTTATATGCTTGATAAACCAGGGCAATTAAAAGAAGTTGCAGCCATTGTTGCTGATTCAGGCGCAAATGTTATTAAAGTAAGCCATATTCAAGGTGGCGAAAATACAGACATCAACCAATGCTACCTAAAAATTTCTATGGAAACAAGAAATAAAGCTCACCTTGAACAAATTAAAAAAGCACTCAAAAAAGCAGGCTATACTTTATCTGAAAACAAATAGGAGAAATTATGAAAAAAGTTGTATATACAAATCAAGCGCCAGAACCAATAGGCCCTTATTCTCAAGGTTATATTGCAGGCAACACACTTTACCTTTCGGGTCAAATTGCAATTAACCCTGAAACATCTGAATTTATGGCAGGCACAATTGAAGAGCAAACGGAACGTGTTATGCAAAATATTTCTGCTCTTTTAAACGAAGCAGGCTATACATTTGATGATGTGGTTAAAACAACTTGTTTTATTGACGATATGCAAGATTTTGCAAAATTTAATGAAATATACGCAAAATACTTCACGTCAAAGCCCGCAAGAAGCTGCGTTCAAGCATATCTTCCAAAAGGTGCTCTTTGTGAAGTAGAAATTATTGCTGTTAAATAAATTAGGCTACGAATGCTTTTGCAACGAAATTGAAAAGGTCAAGGAAAGTTTCTTGAATTGTTTCTGATGCAATTTTATTTAATGGACGAGATTCCATATAGTTGAATGCTAAATAGATAGGGTCAGAAGCTTGTTTGAATTGAGTTCTGATATTTGATTTATCAAGTTTGTCCATTGCTTCTTTTAAGTCGCCTTCAACTTTAAAGAAATTTTCTTGTAATGTGGTCATCTTAAGTTCCTTAGTTATCTCTCGTATATATATAAAGTATATATTAATAAAAAAATTGCTGAATCTTTTATATTTTCTTAACAAACTTTTACAATTAAATATTTTAGTGGTAAAATTTTATTGTATTTAAAGGGAAAAGGCTGAATTTATGCAAGAGAACAACATCGATTTACAAACACTACGTCACTCAACTTCACATATTATGGCGCAAGCTGTTCAAAGTATATATCCAAACGCAAAATTGGCGATTGGCCCATCAATCGAAAATGGTTTTTATTATGATTTTGATATAGAAGGTGTAACTTTAAAAGAAGAAGATTTAAAAGTTATTGAAGATAAAATGAAAGAAATTGTCGCGCAAGATTTGACATTCGAAAAATATGAAATTCCAGACGTTGAAGCGCAAATCAAAGAATATAAAGAAAAAGGTGAAATCTATAAAGCAGAACTTTTGGAAGAACACAAAAATGATAACCCAACTCTTTATCTAACAAAAGATAAAGACGGAAATGTTTTATTTGACGACCTTTGCCGTGGCCCTCACATCGAAAACACTCGCCCAATTAAAGCTTTTAAACTTTTATCTGTTGCAGGTGCTTATTGGAGAGGAAACACTGCAAACAAAATGCTTCAAAGAATTTATGCAACTGCATTTTTAAACAAAGACGATCTAAAAGAATACATAAATATGGTTGAAGAAGCGAAAAAACGTGACCACAGAAAACTTGGCACTCAATTAGATTTGTTCTCTGTAAGAGATGAAATTGGTGGCGGTCTTGTTCTTTGGCACCCAAATTTATATACAGTTCGTGAAGAAATTGAAAATTATTGGAGAACTGAACACAGAAAACGTGGTTACGTTATCGTTCAAACTCCGCAACTTGCAAAATCAAAACTTTGGGAATTATCAGGTCACATTGATCACTACAAGGAAAATATGTTCTTTATTCAAAAAGAAAATGAAGAAGACGAACAATACATTGTTAAACCAATGAATTGCCCATTCCATATTTTAATTTACCAATCTCAAAGACATTCATATAGAGATTTGCCTTTAAGAATGGCAGAGCTTGGAACAGTGTATAGAAGAGAAAAATCAGGTGCTCTTGCTGGGCTTACTCGTGTTCAAGGCTTTACTCAAGATGATGCTCATATTTTCTGTACTCCTGAACAATTGGTTGAAGAAATTAACAATATTATTGATTTTGTTGCAGATACAATGGCAATTTTCAATATGAGTTTTGAAGTTGAATTGTCAACTCGTCCTGAAAGCTTTGTTGGCGACATTAAAAACTGGGATATAGCAGAAGCTGGTTTAAAAGAAGCAATGGATAGACGCCAAATGAAATATGAAATTAATGAAGGCGATGGCGCATTCTATGGCCCTAAAATTGACTTTAAAATCAAAGATGCAATTGGCAGAACTTGGCAATGCGCAACAATTCAGCTAGACTTTAATCTTCCTGAAAGATTTGAAATTAAATATCAAGATAAAGATGGTCAACTGAAAACTCCTGTAATGCTCCATAGGGTTGTATTTGGTTCAATGGAAAGATTCCATGGAATTTTGATTGAACACTATGCAGGCGCTTTCCCAACTTGGCTTGCGCCAACTCAAGTGGCTCTTGTTCCAATTGCAGATAGACATGTTGATGCAACTTATGATTTTGCAGATAAATTAAAAGAAAAAGGTATCAGAGTGCTTGTTGATGATAGGTCAGAGAGCATGAACCGCAAAATCAAAGATGCAATTAAAGACAAGAAAATACCTTATGTTCTTGTTCTTGGTGATAAAGAAATTGAATCAGGCAAAGTTGCAATTCGTGCAAGAGGCAGAGGTCAAATTGGCGAAATGGATATTGAAGAATTTGCAAATAAAGTGGAAAATGAAATTAAGACAAAAGGCAAAGAAATCGTAGAGTAAGGGGTCAAAATGAAAAAAATATATTCTTTAATCTTAACTTTCATGATTGCACAAGCGCTTAATGGCGCGGTGCCTGTCCAAGCGCAAGTGAATGTTCAAGCAGTTGAAAATAATATCCGTGCAATTGCAACAAATGCGCCAGTTTTAAATACATACAACGAACCACTTACAATAGTAAACGATGTGGATAATTTTCTAAATAGACCAGTTCGTATCCAAGCAAAATTTGATAAATTCACAACACTTGGGCTTGATTATCCGCCTGCAATGCGAAAAAGCGAAGATTTTATAAGCTTTATGGTGCAAAGAAATGATGTTTTAGACCATAACGTTCCTCTTTCAGAGTTAAAACTTTTTATGAAAAGAAAATATGCTGAAAAGTTTATAGAACTTGACACTGGTGATAAAATTAATATTACAGGAAAAGTGTTCTCAAACGCCCTAGGCGACGCTTGGGTTGATGTGGATACTATAGAGATAGTTGAAAAAGCCAACAAAGGTGAAGTTAAATAAATATGAAAGATGATAAATATTTGGTAATCCATGGGCATTTCTATCAACCGCCAAGAGAAAACCCATGGCTTGAAGAAATTGAGCTTCAAGAAAGTGCCCACCCTTTCCATAATTGGAATGAAAGAATAACCGCTGAATGTTATATGCCAAACTGCGTTTCAAGAATTGCAGATGATAAAGGCAGAATATTACAAGTAGTGAATAACTACGAATATTTGAGCTTCAATTTTGGGCCAACTTTACTTTCTTGGCTTGAAAAATATAAGCCCGAAAATTATAAAAAGATTTTAGAGGCCGATAAAGTTTCGATTGAAAAATATTCAGGGCACGGAAACGCTATTGCTCAAGTGTATAATCACATGATTATGCCTTTGTCTAACGAAAAAGATAGAATAACTCAAACTATTTGGGGTATTCGAGATTTTGAATATCGTTTCGGAAGAAAACCTGAGGGTATTTGGCTTGCAGAAACTGCTGTTGATGATATGACCTTGGAAATCATTCGCAAGCAAGGAATAAAATTCACAATTCTATCTCCTTATCAAGCACAATCTGTTAGAAAACTTGAAACTAAAGATTTCCAAGATGTTAGCTGGGGCTCAATTGACCCTTCAATGCCTTATCGTTATTTCTTGAAAGACGGTTCGGGCGATTATATTGACATTTTCTTCTATGACGGCGCAATTTCAAAATCAGTTGCTTTTGATGAATTATTGAAAGATGGTCAAAAATTTGTTAATCGCTTGAATGATGGTTATGTGCCAGAACGTGGGCACGTTCAACTTGTGAACATCGCAACAGACGGTGAAAGCTATGGGCATCACACAAAATTTGGTGATATGGCGCTATCTTATATTTTTGCGATAAGAGCAGAAGACGCAGGTTTTAAACTCACAAACTACGCAGAATTTTTAGAAAAATTCCCGCCAACGCACGAAGTAATAATCAAAAATAATTCAGCTTGGAGTTGCTCTCATGGCGTTGGCCGTTGGGAATGTGATTGCGGTTGCTCAACAGGTGGCGGTTTGGGCTGGAATCAAAAATGGAGAACCCCACTTCGAAAAGCTTTGAATTATCTTCGAGATGAATTTATCATTTTGTGTGAAATTGAAGGTAAAAAATATTTTAACAATTTCTGGGACGCAAGAAATGGTTACATAGATGTTGTTTTGAATAGATGTACTGAAACAATAGACAATTTCTTTGCTAAATATGAAAAGAAAAAATTAAGTTCAAAAGATAGAATTTCAGCTATAAAACTTCTTGAACTTCAAAGACAAGCAATGCTTATGTACACAAGTTGCGGGTGGTTTTTCTCTGAAATTTCAGGTATTGAAACAGTGCAAATTATGAAATATGCACTCATGGCAATGGATTTGGCAAAAGATTTTTCAACAACAAACTATCAAAAACAATTCCTTGCAATTCTTGAACAAGCGCAAAGTAATATTCCAAATTTTGGAACAGGAAAAGATATTTTTGAAAAATTTGTAATTCCTTCAAGAATTGATTTGCAAAAAATCATAAATCACTGGGCAAATTTGAGTGTGTATGAAGGTTATGAAGAAATTTCTTCTCTATATTTTTATGATTTCCAAGTATTGAAATCTAAAATTATGAAAAATAAAGATTCTTCAAAACTATTTATTGGTAAATTAAAACTAACTTCTCAAATTACAATGGAAAAAGAAGAAGTAATTTTCGCACTATTAAGAACAAAAGACTACGAATCTTATTGTGTAAGTTCCCCTCTTGGCGAGAAAGATTACAATAAAATTAAAGATAAAATAGTTGATGCATTTAAAAATAAAGAATATGTGAAAGTTTTGAATGCGTTTGAAAATGATATTGATGAAACACTATACACTCTAAAAGATGTTTTAATTGACAAAAGAAAAACCATTCTTAAAAAATCAATTGGTAAGAAACTGGCTGATATGGCGATAGCTTATGAAACCTTCTATGAAAGCTCTAAAGCAAGTATAAATTATCTTATGAGCTTTGGTATGGATGTGCCTGAAGCGTTTAAAGTTAGTGCTCAATACACTTTAGTTCGCAAATTAGTTAACGCGCTTGAGAGCACAACTAATTTCACAGATAAAGAGCGTGTTAAAGAAATTCAAGCAATTAAAACTGAAGCGGATAGTTTCAATATGCGTTTAAAAAGTCCTAAAATCAGTGAATTAATTTCTAAAAAGTTAATTAAATCACTTCAAAATTTAACTGAAAATCTAAACCAAATGACTGCTGATGAAACATTTGCACTCTTTAAAACAATTGATTTTCTTGGTGTGAATTTTGAAATCGGCAGGGCACAAGATTTATACTATGAAAATATTTACAAAAAAATGAGTATAATTCTCGAACATTTAAAAAATTCATCTTACAAAGCTCAAGATAGATTGCTTGTTTTACGTCTTCTTGATATAGGTGAATTTTTGAAGATAAACACAGAATTTTATCGCCCTCTTGTAGATAGAGCAAGTTTACCGAATAGGTAGATAAATGCAAAAGTTTTTTAGATATTTTTTAATAATTTTTCTTTTGACAGTTTGTCTTGTGCCTTGCTATGCCAAAAAGAAAAAAGAAGAATTTAAAGATATGGTGGAAACAAAAGCAGAATGGCTTGAGCAAGCAAAAGCAACACCTTTAGAGTCTAGAAAGCCTGATGAGAAAAAATATGAGTTTGATGAAAAAACATCAAAAGTTGAACCACCAAATGCGTATATAAAAAGATATAATATCCCAGCTGGTGTTTGGGATATGAATCTTTCGACAATTACTAAAAACCACACGCAATATAGTATAAAAGTAGCATCGCCAGATTTTAAAAAATTTGCAATTACATATTATTACTATATTCCAAGTCAAAATCAAATAGCTTCAGAACTTTTTATAGAGCCACTTACAGGCTTTAAATCTCGTACACAGAAATTGATTGATGCAACTGTGATGGATAGGAATAAGGGAACAAATCTTGTTACTGGAGTTTATGAATTTAGAGAAAATTCTTTTAAAACTTTAACTATTGTTGATTGGAATTCTAATTCAGAACTCGTATTATTAAAAGAAAAAATAGGAAGTTTTACATCTGGAATTTTCACAACAAACCCCATAATTGCATATCGGGGCGAATATTCAACTGAATATAAAAGATACCCACAATTGCAAGAAGCAATAATAAAATATTGCAGAGATTTTTTAGGAATTGCTTTTAATAACTATCGTTGGAATGTTGAAGTACTCGGTTTTGATGCTGACGATGAGAGCAAATTTATCGTCAAAGCTGTTTCTTGGGATAATGAGAAAAAGAAAAAAACCCTAGGCTATTGGTCGGTCGATGTGGCATCTGGCGAAGTTCACAGAATGCGCTACGGGAAACCGTTTAACATAAGTGCAAATGGCTATTGCTTGTTTTTTGAATTTGATTAATTTTACTTGAGCTTTTCATTTATGTATAATGCTTTTATGCGCTGTTATTTTTTTGGAACTTTTGACCCAGTGCACCTTGGGCACACAGAAATTGCAAAATATGTTGAAGACAAATTTTGCACTGAAGTTTTTTTTGTGCCAACACCTTCGTCGCCTGAAAAATTTGGGCAAACAGATGTGCAAGATAGGTTAAATATGCTTGAGCTTGTGCTCAATAAAGAAAAAATTTCAAAAATAGAGCTTGAAATTGAGCCTCCAAACTATACATATAAAACAATTGAAAAACTTGGGAAGTCTTATTTTATTTTAGGTTATGACCAATTTTTAAATATTGAAAATTGGAAAAAAACAGAATATTTGAAGGAGATGTTGCATTTTTTGGTAATCCCAAGAAAATCTGCTTCAAAGCTAGATTTTACAAGACAAAAAGAATTAGGTTATAATTTCAATATCCTTGATTTTCCAATGCTGAATGTTTCGTCAACTGAAATTAGGGAAAAAGTAAAAAATAATGAAAGCCTCAAAGGGCTTGTTGATAAGAAAGTGGAAAAATATATTTATGAAAAAAGATTATATTCTTAATTGGTTAAAAAATAATTTAACGGAAGAAAGATATGAGCACACACTAGGAACCGCTCAGTGTGCTAAACTTCTTGCTCAAATGTTTGATGAAGACCCAGATAAAGCTGAATTTGCAGGGCTTTTGCACGACAATGCAAAATGCTATCCAACGGAAAAACTTCTTGAAATTATAAAAGAAAAAATACCTGAAATTCCTGAATGTGAACTTTTGAACTATAAAACATATCATGCGCCAGTTGGTGCATACATTGCACAGAATGAATTTCAAGTGCAAGATGAGGAAATAATTAACGCAATTAAATACCATACACTTGGAAGAGTGGATATGACAAAATTTGAGATGATAATTTTCATCGCAGATAAAATTGAAGCAAGAACAAGAGATAAAGCAAATAATGACAGAATTTGGGCAATAATTAAAGAAAAAGGTTTGAAATCTGCGATGTTTGTTCTTTTTTCAGATACAATTAAATCTCTTGTCCAAAGGAAACTTCCAATTTGCCCTGCGACGATTGATGTTTATAATAGTTTGATTGATT
>JAZNJP010000241.1:0-1529 GCA_045578125.1 Candidatus Gastranaerophilales bacterium
TATCAGCAATTCCAACAACTTGCCCTTCGATTGTGCGAGCTTGTTCAGAGCCTGATGCAAGTGGGAAATAATGTTCTTTGATACCATTCGCAACAGATTCAACTTCGCCTGACTTGCGCGCATAAACTTCACCAATAAAACCTTGAAGTTCTGTAAATTCAAATACTAGTTGCGTAGATAAATCAATTTTTGCTAAATGTGCACATCTTAAAACATTTTTCTTCTCTGTTTCAGATAGAATAAGTTTTTCAGCGATGTAATTTGATAATTTTTCAAGTCTTAAGGTTTTATCGTAAAGAGTTCCTAAATTCTTTTGGAAGGTCATTCCTTTTAGGTCTTCGAATTTGTCTGCAAGAGGGGTTTTTGTGTCTTCTTTAAAGAAGAATATACCATCTTCAAGTCGAGCGCGAACAACTCTTTGGTTGCCGTTTTTAATATTATCCTCACCTTTAGTTCCAATTGAATTAGAAATGGTTATGAATTTATTCATCAAAGAGCCATCTTTTGAATAAAGTGGGATATATCTTTGATGTTTGCTCATAACGGTTGTTGAAACAATATCAGGAATTTCAAGGTATTTTTCTTCAAATTCGCAAACAACTGGGTTTGGATATTCTGTAATATAAACGAGCTCTTCAAGAAGCTCGTCATAACTTGTAAAATCAATAATAGCGCCTAATTTTTCAGCAACAGCGTTAGAAGAATTGATTATAATTTCTTTTCTTTCATTTTGGTCAACTATAACATTTTGCGCCTTCATTTCATCAAGATATGTGTCTATGGATTTAATTTCAAATTCAGGTTGAGATGCAAATCTGTGGCCTAGTGTTTTTCTAGAAGATTTAACTCCAAATATTTCCATTTGAAGTACTTTGTCATTATAGAGCACAGCAAAGTCTTCAACTGGTCTTTGGAATTTAAAATCGTTATCAGCCCAGCGCATAAAATGTGGAGCTTGGAGTGATTTTATTATTTTTGGAACTTCGTCAAGTAGAATTTCTTCTATAGATATTGATTTTTTTATTGTGGTTGCCCAGATGTAGCCATCCTTGATTACAAGTTCGTCAACTGATATGCCGTTTTTCTTGGCAAAACCAATTGCTGCTTGAGTATAGGCACCATCTTCTGTTTGTGCAATTTTCAAGATTGGGCCACGAACCTCAGTTTTAATGTCTTCTACGTTTTTATTCAGACCGAAAGCCATAATTACCAAGTGTCTTGGAGAAGTATAGACATTTAATTCTTCAAATTTGACATCATATTTTCTAAAAGTAGTGTCAAATGAGTTTTTTAATGCTGTTTGTGCATAAGGAAGGAATTTGTATGGTAATTCCTGTGTTGATATATCGATTAATATTTTATTCATAGTGATTTAATTTTATAATAAAAATATAATTTGAAAAGTAATGACTAGAAAAATCAATAATATTTAGTAATTTCTATAAGTTTTTTAAGTCTTTCTTTTAAGATTGCGTTCTCATGAGAAAGCCTTTTATGCTCTCTTTGAAGATTTTCTAGCATTGTTTTCT
>JAZNJP010000242.1:0-10332 GCA_045578125.1 Candidatus Gastranaerophilales bacterium
ATTATTATCAAGATCCAGATCCTGAAATTAGAAAACATCATATTTTATCTGATGTTTGGGGTTACATGATGAACCCTGAAATGGTGAATGAAGCATTTCCTAATTATACGGATTCAGGTGATAGCCTAATAACTTATCCAAAAGGATATTATGGCTCCCAGTTTGGCGTTGTAGATGCAACTTGTGGTGGGCAACAAAATACATTCTGTACTGCTACACCTGGTGAATACGTAAGAACAATATACAGATTAAACGATTCTGATCCTAACGAATTCCAAAGATTAAAAATTGATATCGGTATGCCAAATAGCACGGCAAACGGTCTTTATATACATCCTTGGGAGTTGGCAAACCAACCAGAATCTCCAAATTCTATGAAAACAACTGTAACAACTGCTGCTGGTAGCAAAATTGTTGAAGCACAAGGCGGCTATGTATATAGAAAAAGTAATTCAATTTCTCAAATCATTGTGCCAGTGTATGATGAGCTAGACTGCAAAATGGATGGTATCAAATTGTGCCCACAAGTTAAAGGTTGCACAATGAATGACTACAGAGTTTGCATGGACGGTGGCTTTATTGCGTCTTCTAAATTCTTATATGACATGAATCGTGCTTACCCAATGATGGATAACGACTCGAAAACAGTTGATGCATTCTGGTTAACAAATAGATTAATTCATACCCCTGGTATATTTGACGGGCAACCTGAATTTGAAGCATTCAATAATATTTACCATACAGGACTTCCTGATTCAGGCTGTAACGCTGGCGGTTCGTGCGAATATACAAATAGAAAATTAGCTTTCGGCGACCCTGCCCTTGTATATTTTGAAAAAGTCGCAGGTGGTTCACCATTTAGAACAATTTTGCCAAATGGAAAAACATTTACAATTGATAATACTTATTTGAATGGTTCGATTAGAAAAATTCAAAACGCTCGCCCAGGTTTGGTATTTATTACTTGGTAATATAGGAAAAAATAATGAAAAAGGCTTTTACAGTTGCAGAAGGACTTGTTACACTAATTATTGTTGGTGTGTTGGCAAGCGTTATGGTGACTTCTGTTGTTAAACAAAAACCAGATAGAAATAAAATTATGTTAAGAAATGCTTATGCCGAACTGGCTGGTGTTGTTAGCCAGCTTGTTGCAGATAGCTTATTATATCCTGATTTTGCTGAGTTTGGTCTTGGTGACGATACTTCGGTTACGGTCCGTTATGGTGGTTCGGACTTTAGGATTTCCGATAATCGCGGCAAAATGTGTATTGGTTTAAGGCATTATTTTAATAGTATTACTCAAGATTATATCACCCAAAACGTAAACAAAGATATACCTTGCAGGGCAAGTTTTTATACAAAAAATGGTACCCTTGTTAGGTTTGAAGTTGACCCAGGTGATGATCAGAACTATGTTCGTCACGTTATAATGGATGTTAACCCAACCAATAATGGCGAATTTCAATACGGCGATGATATCGATACGCTCAAGGTTCGCATTTATAGATCGGGCAAAATGGAAATTGATAACGATAACAAAGCTGATGTCACAAGAATTATAAGAGACGCTGAAATTAAATAGGATTATTTTATGAAAATAAAGGCTTTTACGCTTGCTGAAGCAATAGTAATGATTGGTGTTTTAGGTATCATAACCGCAGTTGCCATCCCAACATTGGTTAAGAAAGATTTTAAAACCAACACCAATATTCGTGCTGCGTCAAAAGTATATTCAGCACTTGCCCAGATTGTCTCAAATGCAATTCAAGATGGCTATTATTACAGACGTTTTGATGTAAGTGGGCTTGCGGATAATTCTGAAGGCGTTGATGTTTTAACAGGAAAATTATATAGCGAAAATAACGGTAGCACTGCTCCTGAAAAATTTAGAGATATTTTATTGGACGGTTTATTTGTTGCAAATGTTGTTAACTGGTCATCTGATACTAATCACTACACTCAATTCGACACAACGGATGGTGTGAGATGGAAACTCAAGTGGAATAGCCAGACGTTTCAATCTTTGAATAACCCAATGGTGGTTTATATTGACACAAACATTAAAAACGGCTCAGATGATTTTGTATGTAACAATTCTAATAATTGTAGAGTTGTGGACAGTCTTGCACTCTTGGTGCACAGGAATGGAAATGTTATGATTGACGGCACGGACAGTAATTCAACATATTACGTTGAAGATGACGATGGTCATGCATATAATGATGAAGAATTTGTTAAAGAAATTTTAGGACAACACGAAGATACTAAAGTTGTTTCAAATGAAGAATATTATAATAATTAGGAGAAAAAATGAAAAAGGCCTTTACCTTACCAGAAGCAGTAATATGTGTTGCAATAGTTGCGGTTATTGCAGCGATTATGATACCTGGCTTAATTAAGATGAGACCAGACGAAGAAAAATTAATGATTAAAAAGGCATATAATACTGTCTCTGAAATCATTTCTTATTTATCAAATGATGTAAGTGTATATTCCAGAATGCAAGCAGATGGCTTTGCAGATTCGCAAGTATATAAAGATTTAGACGATAACACATATGTTGGGAACACAAAATTTTGCAAAGTTTTTCTCTCTAAAATGACGGTAGTTAGCAGTAATGTAGCTACAAATGGCGCTTTTCAATGTTCTGCGACCTTTACTTCAATTGACGGGATAAAATGGAAACTTCAAACTAATCCGAGATCAACACTTACTGCGGATATAAATAATAGGGTGGATCAACCTGATTACGTTACAATTAAATTTATTCCACCAAAGGCACAAAATAAAAGCTTCTGGCGCGAGATTAATGTTTCAAGATACGGTAGAATTTCAATTGAAGACCAAAATTTAATTAATATAATCCTTGATTCGGATATAAGTAAAAACTAATTAGAATTTATGCATTTTAAAAAACACCTCTTTTAAAGAGGTGTTTTTGGTTTAAGGAGGAGAAAAATGAATAATTAGCAAATAAAGCTTAGAGAAGCTCCTTCGACTTCGTTAGTTTCATTATTTTGTGAAGTTGCTTGACCTTCATATGAGAAAGGGTTTGAACCTTTTTTATCTTTATTTGTTTGGAAAACTTCCATCATAGAATCTGGAGTGAATTTTGTTTCAAATTCTTTGTTAGCACCTTCGGAAATTGAAACTGTCATGTTTCCGTTCACTGCCTTAGCCGCGTCTGATTTGTATGCACCGATTGCAGCGAATGAATTTAAAGTTCCGATTTGGTTTGGAGTTTGAACATTAAGTCCAAGATTTGAAATTGCGATTTGTCTTTGAGCTTCAATTGAAGTAGCTCTTGAGTAAAAATCAACGCCTTGGATTTCTCTTACTTGAGCAACTCTTGAAGTGTTGATTGTAGCGTTGTTTTGAGCTCTTTGGAAAATTTGTTCAGTAACTTTTTGAGCTGAAGCTAAATCAACATTTGCCCATTTAGATGAATTATTGATATTTACCAAACCCATTGTCATCTTGTTTCTTATCTCCTTACATATTGTTTATCGGAGCGTTTATAGTGAAACTTTAGGTTTTTGATTTGTTTTGTTACATTACTTAATATATTTATAAAAACACCCCCTTGCAAAAGTTTGAAAAATAATGTAATATACAAACTCGGGAATGTTTAAAAATGATTAAATTAGCGCAAAAGTTTTATATTAATCGCTGCCGTATAGTCCTGAAAGGGGCTTGGTAGTTTTATTTTGCGTTTTTTCATTATTTGTTAAGCACTAAATAAAATAACCCTTTCAGGCTTATTCAGTATTTTATTTAGTGTGAATTTTGCTATACGTAACAATTAATGAAAGGAAAAATCATGTTAATATCTAAAATCAATTTTTATACTCCATATGCAAAATGCTTGCAAACAAAGCAAGGCACTATGCCTTTTAAAGGTAGTATTCCAGAGCCTAAAAAATGTTTCGAGCTCTCTAATGACGAATTATATGCAAAACATGGCGGCTATAAAGCTATTCTTACTCAAAATCAAATCAATGCTTTGAAGAAAATGTCAGAGCATTATGAGAAAAAAGGTGTAACTTCAAACCTTGCGGTTGCGTTTTTTTCTGACCCTGTGGCAGATATCTTTGTTGCAACAAGCCAAAACGATTTGATTAAAGGTGATGCAAAGTGGCAGAAGATAACTGATTTTGGTAGTCTATAATTAAAACTTAGCTTTGGAGGTCGCAGAAAAATCTTGTGGCTTCCAAAGCTTTTTAATAATTATTGTCTCAAGCCACCAATTGAATTATAAATATTCAAAAGCGAATTGCTGTTCATATCTCTTGCTGTTACAAGCAAGCTCGCAGCTGCATTTTGAAGAATTTGAGCTTTTAAAAGTTCCATACTCTCTTCTGCAATATCAGCATCAACTATGCTAGAACGTGATGCTGTAATATTAATTTCAGCTACTTTATTTGCATTTAATGCTGATTCTAATCTATTTTTTGAAACACCAATATCTGCCATTTTTCCTGTTAAGGTTTCAATCATTCTGTCAATATCTTCTAAGCTTGCTCTTGCACTTTCTGCATTTGAAATGTTGATATCAAGAATAGGTAGCACAAAACCTGTTGAAACTTCAATTGTTGAATTTTCACCTGCTTCAGTTCCCACTTGGAATGTGAATGGGGCTGCTTCTTTAATTAATTTATCGCAGTTTGAAATTGTTGTGTTTTCTCCACCATTTGTAATAGCATCATAACCTGTGCCACCATCAACTTCATTCAAATTACCAAGGATTGTTGCGGTATCATTTCCTGCATCAAGTTGAATGTTGTTCTCTGCACCATCAACAAGAACTCTGTCATCTCCTATGCCACCGTATATTAAGTTCCAATTGCCAAATGATTTTATTGTATCATTGCCTTCATCGCCAGAAACATAAGAATACTCCCCGCTCATTGTTATTGTGTCATCGCCTTCATCGCCATAGGCAGAAGAGAGAACCCCGCTCATTGTTATTGTGTCATCGCCATCATCGCCATAAGCAGAAGAGTCACCCCCTTCTATTGTTATTGTGTCATTGCCATCATTACCTTCAGCACAAGACCAATCCCCATTCATTGTTATTGTGTCATCGCCATCATTACCATAAGCATAAGAGGATTCTCCGTTCATTGTTATTGTATCGTTTCCGTTATTTCCTTGAACATTTGCCGCATAGCCAATTGCGGTGATTTTATCATTACCCTCCCCACCGGTAACATATGTTCCCTCGTCTCCTCTTGCAAGAATTGTGTCATTTCCGGAATCGCCATTAACTTGTGTCCTGAACCCTTCGGCATCAATTGTGTCATTCCCTACTCCACCGTCGCAATTTGCTTGATAAGCGCTTATGATGATTTTGTCATTTCCATCACCACCATATGCATATCCGTCCCAGCCAGAGGATAAATCGATAGTATCATCCCCCGTTCCACCATATACTGTTGTACTATTGGCATATGCGGTGATTTCGTCATTTCCATCGCCGCCATCTGCATACCCGTCTGAACCAGAGAATAAATCGATAGTATCATTCCCTGTCTCGCCGTACACTTCTGCATAACTGTCTGTGCTGCAGGTTATACTATCATCTCCATCGCCACCATATATACGCGCCCACCGACTATTGCTTGAAATAATGTCATTTTTTTCTGCGCCGTAGAATGTGCAGTCTCCTCCTGTTAAAGCAACGTTGTTTGCTTGTCCTGCAGCTGATCTTATTTCAAATCCGTCGCCGTTAAATGTTATAGTGCCTGTTGTTGCGTCATAGCTATATTCAAGGGCGTTATCGTAATGTTCGCTTGTGACAGAGTAGGTCTTGCCTGCGATTTCAATACTTGTTGTTTCACCTCCGTCAAACGTGATAGAGCCTGAATTATCCAATGCTACAATTTTGCTAAATTGGCTTGAATCAAATATTGCATCTGTTGCATTTTCGCCAAGAGCAAGCACGTTGTTTCCTGTTGCGTCTTCAATTGAGCTGTGTCCACTGCCTAATACATTGATTGTATCGTTACCTTCATCTCCATGGACATAAACGTATGCCGCACCTTCTTTAATAGTTAATATATCGTCTCCACCTGCGCCGTGTATATCGCTTTCAAAACCTGTAACAGATAAAATATCATTTTTTTCTGCTCCTGTAAATGATAGATGATATCCTTCTATTGCTATTTTGTTGGCTTGCCCTGCAATTGATGTAATGCGTGCGTTTTGCCCACTAAATGTTATTGTGTCAGTTGTTTCGTCATAACTGTATTCAATAATTGATTCTTCAATAGCAGATATTCTACTTATTGTGTAAACTTTGTCATTAATGTTAATTGTTGTGGTTTCATCTGTGTTAAGAATAATTGAGCCAGAATTTTCAAGTGCTTTGATTGTGTTGATATTACTTTGCGTTATTCCAGTTGCACTTGCGCCAAGCCCAAGGGTGTTCACTCCTGCACCACCGTCAACTTGTGCGTTTGCGCCACTTAATATATCAATTCTATCATCGCCATCATCGCCATAAGCATAAGAGTCATCCCCTTCTATTGTTATTGTGTCATTGTCTTCGTGGCCATAAGCACGAGAGGAATCCCCATCTATTGTTATTGTGTCATCGCCATTATTGCCATAAGCTTCAGACCAATCCCCGCTCATTGTTATTGTGTCATTGCCTTCATCGCCATAAGCATAAGACCAATCCCCATTCATTGTTATTGTGTCATCGCCTTCATGGCCATAAGCATATGAGAACTCCCCATCTATTGTTATTGTGTCATTGCCTTCATGGCCATAAGCATATGAGAACACCCCATCTATTGTTATTGTGTCATTGCCTTCATAGCCATAAGCATAAGAGTCATCCCCACTCATTGTTATTGTGTCATTGCCTTCATAGCCATAAGCATAAGAGTAATCCCCATCTATTGTTATTATATCGTCTTTTTCGGAGCCATAGAATTGCATATAATAACCATTTAGAACAACTTTATTTGTTTGCCCCGCAGCAGAGGTAACAACAAAATAATCTCCGTTGAATGTTATTTCTCCAGTTGTTTCATTGTAGCTGTAATTAAGGGTTTGTGGTGAATTGGTGACCCGATCATTATTTTTTATAGTATAAGTTTTCCCAGCAATTTCAAGGGTTGTTTCTTCCGTATGATCAAGCGTTATCGACCCTTCGTTATCAAGAGCCACGATTTTGCCAATGTTACTTTGAGTTGTACCTGTTGCTGTTGCGTTTAAATTAAGAGTATTTGTGCCTGCGCCACCGTCAACTGTGTTATTATTCCAATTTACTGTAATTGTGTCATCATTATCCCCACCATAAGCATAAGAGTATTCTGCTTCAACTGTGATTGCGTCATTTCCTGCATCACCATAGGCATAATTCCCAAGACCATTTATATTTATAATGTCATCACCGTCTTTGCCATAAGCGTGTGAATCATCTCCTGTAACTGTGATTGTGTCGTTTAATTCTGCGCCAATAAAACAAATATGGCAGCCTTTTGCAATAACATTATTTTCTTGACCTGAAGCTGAGGTGATATTAAAACCATCACCTTCAAAAGTTATTGTACCTGTTGATTGATTATAACTATACTTTAGAATGTTGCCATCCCAATGGCCTCCATCAATAGTGTATGTTTTCCCTGCAATTTCAAGGATTGCAGACTCGTTCTCATCAAGTGTAATTGAACCTGAATTAGGATTTGGTGCGGCAGATCTCATCATGGGTGCTGAGCGCATAATTGGTGCTTGGTTTGCAACAGGTTCTTCACTTGATTGTGTTTGTGTTTCAGGTTCTATGCTCATAAGGGAAACTTCAGGTGTTGTTTGTGGAGTTGCAGTTGGCTCTGCACTTTGGTTTGCACTTGGTCTTGCACTCATCATCATAGGTGCAGGAGTATATGAAAGAAGAGAAACAGTAGCAGCTGTTTCATTGTCTACAAAAGTGTCAGCTGGGTTGGTTTCAATTTCTTTTATGAAGAGTTTTGTGCCGTTAAATTCTGTTGTATTTTTAATTCTTGTAATTTCTGCAAAGAGTGAATCCACTTCCAACTGCATTGCTTTTCTTTCTTGCTCAGAATATACACCGTTGCTTGATTGAAGTGCTAAATCTCTAATTCTATATAATGGAGATAACATTGTTTGAATTGAACCTTCTGCAACTCCAAGAAGTGACATACCCATTTGAATATTATTATTTGCAGTGTTTAACCCTCTTTGTTTAACCTCTAAGCCTTTAGATATCATAAAGCCTGCAGCGTCATCTCCTGCGTATTGTATCCTCGCGCCTGTTGATAATCTGGACATAGCCGTTGCCAACCTGTCACTTGCTGAGTTCAGGTTATTCAAAAATATTAAGTTGTCGCTGTTAACCTTAATTGTCATTTGGTGTGCTATTAGTGTGTGTTTTGGAAGTTCTGATACGGTTATCTAATAGCAATGACTTTTGGTTTTGATTATTCTATTTTTCTGTTTGTTATTTTTCTTTTCAGCAGAATGCCCATAGCCGTTGCCAGCCTGTCACTCGCCGAGTTCAGGTTTAAAAAATATTCATTTTTAATCCTTATTGCCATTTTATTGCCTCTACTTGCGAAAACGCGAGTTGCGCATTTTGCGCTTTATGCGTTCAATCAGTTGTTTTGATTGTTGCACGTCCTTTCTTTAAATTTGGGGTATAAAACTTTGGGCGTTGTGCCCACATAAGATACATCGGATTTTTCGCGCAAAAACTACCAAAAAAAATTAAAAATTCATTAGTTTGGTGTACTAATTTGATGGCAGTAAATTAATTTAAAAATTAATTCAATTTTTCAAGATAATCTTTAAGCATTTTAATTTGTTTTGGTTTAATCACCTTGCAATCCCCACGTTTTAGGCCCGTGAGTGTTATTGTTGCATGACTTATTCTTTTAAGGGATAAAACTTTGAAACCAAAGCTCGCAAACATTTTTCTAATTTGCCTGTTTAGGCCTTGGTATAATGTGATTTCAAGAGTTGTTATTCCTTTGCTTTTTTCTAAAATTTCAGAATCACACCAAGCAAGTTTACCTTCAATTTTGATTCCTTTTGCAAATTCTTGAAGATGTTCAACTTTAATATCACCATCCGTTGTAACTCTATATTTTTTAGGAATTTTAACTGAAGGGTGGGCAAGTTTATTAATTAAGTCGCCATCGTTCGTAAGAATTATAAGCCCCGTACTTTCTCTATCTAGCCTTCCAATTGCTTTCAGGTGTTTTACTTCGTCAGGCAAGATGTCATAAATTGTTTTTCTTCCCTTTTCGTCTGATTTTGTTGTGATGTATCCTGCGGGTTTATAAAATCTCCAATATTCAAATTCTTTTGGTGGACGAATGGTTTTGCCGTTCACTTTAACGACATCTCTTTTTCTTATTTCCCAGCCAAGTTGCGTGATAACTTCGTCATTTACTGTGACAGCGCCACTCGTAACTAACTCGTCAGCTTTTCTTCTTGAATAATCTGATGATAATGCAATATATTTATTAATTCTCATCGAATTTAACCATTGTTTCGACTTGAATATCAGAAGGAAGTTTATCTATTCCGCCTAAACCAACAAGTTCAATCATAAAGCCAGCACCAACAACTTTGCCAACGCTGTTTATAAGGTCAATACAAGCCGCAGCAGTTCCGCCTGTTGCAAGAAGGTCGTCCATAAGAAGAACTCTTGAGCCCGGCTCGATTGCATCTTTGTGCATTTCGATTTTATCTTTGCCATATTCTAAATCATATTCGATACTAATTGTTTCAGCAGGTAGTTTCCCAGGTTTTCTGATTGGAATAAAACCGCAACCAAGTTGATATGCAACAGGCATGCCAAATATAAAACCACGGCTTTCAGGGCCTGCAACATAGTCAATTTTTTGGTCTTTAAATTTTTCAACAAAATAATCAATGATTTTTTTCATTGTTTCTGCATCTTTAATTGCAGTTGTAATGTCTCTAAAAACAATTCCTTTTTTTGGAAAATCTTTAATGTTTCTGATTTTATCTTTAATTTCTTGCATTTTATTCCTCTTTGGATTTTGATTTTTTAGATTTTGGCGCTTTTTCTTCCATTGTTTCTGCTTCTTCAGGAGTCTCTTCGGTTTCTTCGACGATCTCCTCGGCGGGAGTCTCTTCGGCTTCCTCGACGATCTCGTCAACGGGAGTCTCTTCGGCTTCCTCGACGATCTCGTCAACGGGAGTTTCTTCAACTTCCTCGACGATCTCGTCAACGGGAGTTTCTTCAACTTCCTCGACGATCTCGTCAGCGGGAGTTTCTTCAACTTCCTCGACGATCTCGTCAGCGGGGGCTTCTTCGGCGATCTCCGCAGTCTC
>JAZNJP010000243.1:0-4943 GCA_045578125.1 Candidatus Gastranaerophilales bacterium
TGTTTTTAATATTCCAAACATAGTTTTTATTGTATCATATTTAGTGATATGCTCAAAAAAATCTTAACAGTCTTAGTTTTGTGTTTAATGCTTCCTACTTCAGCCAAAAGTTTTGAAGAAAAATATTGTGCCCAAAAACCTTATCCTGTGGGTGGTGTTGTAGCTTCTGGAATTTCAAACATAACAGGTGTGAACTTTACTTTCACAAAACTTGCAGAGCTTACAATTCAGAGCATTTTAAAAAAAGAATTGAGCTCGAATTTTAATGCTGAGCTTTATTCTTTCGGCGGGAAAAATTTAATAGACGGTAAATTTAAAAAATTAACTTTATCAGCTCGAAAAATAAAATCAGAAGATGTTAATTTGCGCAATTTTTACGGCGAAACTTTGTGCGACTACAACAGAATTGTTTTAAAAGACGACTCCATTTATTTTGCTGAAAATTTTCTTTTTGGTTTTAGAGGGAAAATGACAAATGAAGATTTTCAAAATACAATTCTTTCTGAAGAATATAAAAAAGCTATAAACGATGTTCAACTCAACCTTTTTGGCACTTCGTTTTTTAAGTTATCTGACCCTGTGGTTGAAATTAAAAATAATAGAATTTATATGTCTGTTGATGTTTCTTTTGCAAGTTTTATTACATCAAAGAAATTAACAGTTAAAACAAACTATGCGCTCAAATTGCAAAACGGAAAAATCGTCATTTCTGATGTTCATTATAGCGATGCACTTGGAATAAGCAAAAACGCAATGTATGCAATATTAAACATTTTAAACCCATTTAAAATGCGCATAGCACTTGATGAGAATAATACAATGACAATTTATATGCGAGATTTTAGAATTGAAAATGATGAGATAAATTTTGCAGGGGTTTTGTTGTTGCCGAGGAGTTTGTAGGCTTGCGCCTGCTCCTTGCCTTTCGGGTACGGTTTCGGCTCTGCGACAAAGCTCATCGCTTTCTCGCTTTCGCCTCACACACCAAAGCCCTCAAGGCGTTCGCTAGGCTTGCGCCTGCTCCTTGCCTTTCGGGTTATTTACTCCCAACCCAAAAAGTGCAAAATCATATTTCACAGGGTCAGATGAGTCAAATGTTTTGAGTTTTTCGGTAAGTTCAACAACTGCTCTCATATCGTTTGATTTGCGCTCGAGCAAATTAAATTCTCTTGAAATATTTGCTACATGGGTATCTAAAGGAATTAAAAGCTCAGATGGTTTATAAACATCCCAAACGCCCAAATCAACCTCACCGCTTCTTGTAAGCCATCTTAAAAACATATTCAGCCTTTTCCCTGCACCCCCATTTTTAGGGTTTGGCATAAAATGATAAAATCCTTGTGAGCAGTTTTTATCTGCAAATGTGTAGAAATAATCTGCAACACCTTGAAATGAGTCGAATTCTTTTTTGCTTTTGTAGAAAAGTTCTCGAAGATTGCTTTTTGAAGAGTATAGTTTATTTAATGCTCGAAACACGCAAACAAGGTCATAGTCTTTGATAAATCTGTAAATAAATCCATCTAATTCGTTTTTTCTATCTTCAATATCTAAAATAAATTCGAGCGGTTTTTCGTTCATTATTTTGAATAAAATATTCAATTTTTTAATAAAAAGTTCTCTTTTGCCATAAGCAAAACTTGATGCGATAAGCCCTGCAATTTCAATATCTTCAATGGTTTTGAACCTGTGCGGGAATTGAATTGGGTCGTCTTTTATGAAATCTTTCGTTTCGTATTTTGCTCTTAATTCTTCAAGTTTATTTTTCATTTTTATTTCGCAATTCCCAAAAGTAGTTTTTGATTAGTGCAGAGCATTCTTCTTCTAAAATTCCACCTTTAATTTCAATTTTAGAGTTTGCTAAATCCTTTAAATTTAAGACGGTTGAGCCACCATAGAGCGTGTCATATGCGCCAAAGAAAAGTTTACCAACCCTCGCCTCTAAAATTGCCCACATACACATAGGGCACGGCTCAAGCGTCACATACATTTCGCACTCGTTCATTCTTGCGCCAAGCATTTCGCTTGCTCTTTTTATGCAAAGCATCTCAGCGTGCGCTGTTGGGTCGTTTGTTAGTTCTTTTTCGTTATGCGCACTTGCAATAATTTCTCCGTTTTTTACAATAACGCAGCCGATAGGCAAATCTTCACCTGATTTTTTTGCTTCGTTTAGTGCTAATTGCATAAATTTTGTTGTGTTCATTGCTCGCAACTTTCAAAAATAAGGGTTGTTGTGAATTTTCCTTCTTCGCTTTTAATTTCAAAACCAATGTTCATAGCTTCAGTTAAGCCTTTTACAATATATAAGCCGAGCCCTGTGCCACGAGTGGTTCTTGTGAGTTCTGAATCTGCTCTTATGAATTTATCGCAAAGTGTTACAAGCATTTTTTCTTCAATTTTTTCATGCGGGTTAGAAATTTCAACAATAATTTTTCCGCTTTCGTGTTTTGCGTTAATTTCAATTGGTTCTTCGTCTTTTGTGTATTTAATGGCATTGCCTACAAGATTTAATAACACCTGCAAAAGTCTGTCTTCATCTGCTTTTGCGTATGGAATATCATCTTCGATATTGACATTAATTTCATGATTTTTAGGGTTTGTGTAAATTATTGCTTTTTCAAGAACTTCGATAATATTTATTGGCTCGTTGTTTAATTTTAAGCTATAACTTTCAATTTCAGGCACAACAAGCAAATCTTCAACCATTCTTGAAAGCAGTTGAGCTTGTTCTTTAATGATTTTAAGAGATTTATTTTTAGTTGCATTATCAAGTTCTATATCTTGCCTCATAAGCCTTGAAGAATAGCCAATAATACTTGTGAGCGGTGTTCTAAATTCGTGACTTATAGCGCTTACTAAATTTGAGCGGAATTCATTTGAACGTTCAAGCTCTAAATTTTTCTTTGATAAATCTTTGTATGAAGTGCTAATTTTGCGTGCCATATAGTTAAATTCTTTAGTTAAAAAATACATTTCATATGGCGAGAAAATGTTTTTAATTAGCCTAATTTTGCGCTCATAGTTCCCTTTAGATAATGCAGTTACACCTTTTAAAAGTTGGCGCATATTGAGGTATAGGTAGAAAACATAAAGTCCTACAATAAAGAAAATGAACGCCATACTAAGCAAAAGCGATAAAATAATTTTAAAACGGGCAATGTTGATTGTGTTTTTTGTAATTTTTTCTGTTGTGTTTACAATGACTGTCCATTCAGGGCTTTTGAGCTTGTAGTATGCCATTGGTTGGTTTTTTATGTGTCCATATAATTCAGGGGATTCTGTTTTTTGGATAAGCGGCAAGTCGTCGATGAGTTTTTCTGCACTCTTAGTGTTTTTTGCATTTGTTGCAACAATATTTTTTTTCTCATCAATAACAAAAATTTCCCTTTTTTCGCCTGAGAGTTTTTTATTTAAAATTACATCAAAACTTTCAAAATCTTTTGGGGCAAGTTTATGATAAAGAGAAGCATTTTCGCCCACATATTGCGCAAGCATTGTTGCAGAATAATTTAATTCTTTTCTGATTGTGTGTTGTGATACGTTGGATATAATAAAACCGATTGTAACAAATGGAATTAAAACAGCAAAAAATAACACGACCACAATTTGTTCGACTATTTTTGGTCTTTTTAAATTTAATTTACTTGCTATCGTTTTTATCATCTTCAAAACCAAACGGAGTAAGTTTATAACCAATGTTTATAACTGTGTGTAAGTATTTTGGGTTTTTTGTGTCAGGTTCTATTTTTTGTCTTAAACCTCCCACATGCACTCTCACCATTCTAACGTCTTCATCGCTTCCGTAGCCCCAAACTTCATCAAGTAAAACAGCAAGGCTAACTGGGTTGTTTAAATGTTGCATAAGGCAATATAAAATTTCAAATTCTGTTGGTGTTAATTTTACTTTTTTATCAACAACCACGGCCTCTAAGGAGTTTGGAAGAATTTCAATATCTCCCGCCCTTAAAATTTCTTTCGAACCACTTGTGCTTGCGCTTTCAGGTTCATTTCTTCGAAGAAGTGCTCTAATTCGGAGAAGAACTTCTTTGATATCAAAAGGTTTCACGAGGTAATCGTCTGCACCTTTTTCAAAACCTTGAGTTTTATCATCAATTGTGCCTTTTGCAGTAAGCATCAAAATCGGTGTGTCAATGTGTGCAAGACGGATATTCTTACACACATCGAAACCGTTAATTTTTGGCATCATAACGTCTAGAATAATTAAGTCATAATTGTTCTGAAGAGCTTTTTTTAAACCTTCTTCGCCATTTGATGCAGTGTCTGTAATATAGCCAGAGTGTGCTATATCAAACTCGAGTAGGTCGCGAATTTCTTCTTCGTCATCTACTATTAAAATTCTTCTTTTGTTATTATTTTGCATTTAACATCTCTTTAATGCCGTCAATAGAGCTTAGAACGCCTGTTGCTTCATATGGCATATAAACTACTTTGTTATTTTGCCCTTGAGCAATTCCTTTTAGTGTTTCAAGGTATTTCATTGCAATTAAGTATTTATCTGGTTGGCCATTTCCTGCAATTGCTTCTATTACTTGTTTAATAGCACTTGCTTCACCTTGTGCTTGTTTAACACGTGCAATTGCTTCACCTTCTGCAACGAGAACTGCTGATTGCTTTTCACCTTCTGCTTTGTTGATTAAACTTTCTTTGTAACCTTCAGCTTCAAGAATTGCGGCTTTCTTTTGACCTTCAGCTTCAAGAATTGTAGCACGACGGTCACGTTCAGCTTTCATTTGTTTTTCCATTGAATCTTGAATTTCACGAGGTGGGTTGATATCTTTAAGTTCAACTCTGCTCACTTTTACACCCCATTTATCAGTTGCGCTGTCAAGAGTATCTCTTAATTTTGCGTTGATTGTTTCTCTTGAGTTAAGAGTTGCGTCTAATTCCATTTCACCAATTACGTTTCTAAGTGTTGTTTGTGTTAA
>JAZNJP010000244.1:0-3978 GCA_045578125.1 Candidatus Gastranaerophilales bacterium
ATATTCAATTGAAAAACCAAAATTATTCATCGAGCCAGGACGTTCAATTGTTGGAACAGCAGGAGTTACACTCTACAGAACTGGCTCTTCCAAACAAGTTCCAAACGGGAAAAAATATGTAGCGCTTGATGGCGGTATGGCAGACAACCCTCGCCCAAGTATGTATGGCGCACAATACCGTGCAGAAATTGTAAATAGCAAAGAAGGTAAGAAAAACGAAATAGTAACTTTGTCTGGAAGATATTGCGAATCTGGAGATATTTTGATTAAAAACATCGAACTTCCAGAAATTCAAAAAGGAGACATAGTTTGCATTTACAATACTGGCGCATATAACTACTCAATGGCTTCCAACTATAACCGCATATTAAAACCTGCCATGGTACTTGTAAATCAGGGGCAATCTGCTATGATAGTATCAAGACAAACTTATGAGCAATTAATTGAAAATGATTTGTAGTTTATAAGGAAAATAAATGGAAAAATCACTTTTTAACATTATCGCAGAACATTCGTCAAACATGTTTAACATCTCAGGGTTTAACATTGCTGTCGTTTTGTTTGAAATAATCACAATAACATTTATTTTATTTTTCTTTTACAAAAAATTTATCAAAGGTACAAACTCTGAGTATTTAGTTAAGGGTATTTTTGTATTAATTGTTTTATGGGGTTTGTCTGAAATTTTAATTAGAATTAACCTTCAAATTTTTGGCTGGTTCTTAAGAATTTTAGTAAGCGTTGTAACTTTTGGCTTAATTGTTATTTTTCAACCTGAACTTAGAAAATTCTTAAGCTACATGGGTCAAGGTGATTTCTTTAGAAAAATATTTCTTACGCGAGACGAAGAAAAGCAAGGCACCAAGAAAGAAATGGTGTTAAAAGAGCTGATTGAAACCATAAAATATTTATCTAAATTTAAAATTGGCGGTTTAATTGTTCTTCAACACGATGGCTTTACAAATATTTCAGATGTTGGAACAAATATAAATGCTGATGTTTCGCAAGAATTATTACTTACAATTTTCCACCCAAACACACCTCTTCATGATGGAGCAGTCGTAATATATAATAGTAAAATTTTATCAGCAGGCGTTCTACTTCCGCTTACGGAAAATCCAAAATTAAGCTGGAGACACGGAACTCGCCATAGGGCAGCAATTGGCGTTACGGAAGTTTCCTCTAGCGCTTGCATCGTTGTTTCGGAAGAAACTGGCGATGTTTCAATTGCAGAAAATGGCGAATTGAAAAAATGTGAAGACTTAGGCCAACTAAAAGCCTCCCTAGAGAGAATTTTAGGAATTATAGACACTAAAGAAGATAAAAAATAAGAGTTAAGAATTGGCAAACGAAAAGACCGAACAAGCCACCCCCAAGAGGCGAAACAAGGAAAGAGACAAAGGGAACATATCTAAAAGTCAAGATTTTGTATCATCGATTACCTTGACTGTTGGTGTTGCTTGTCTTTACGTTTTAACAACAAATATGCTTGAGCATTTAAAAAATTTAATGCGCGAAACATTTAGCCACCTTCACCCTGCAACACTTCCTAAAGAAGACTATATTGAACTTTTTGTGCCATCTGTGCACACGACGGTTGCAATTTTATTGCCATTTTTCTTTTTTATATCTCTTGCGGCATTGTTTGTCAAAAGAACGGAAGTGGGGGCTCTGTTTGCAAAAGATGTTTTAAAACCAAAAATAGATAAATTACTTCCAGCAAATGCACTTCGTGCGCTTTGGCAGAAAATTAACATTTTTTCCCCTAAAACACTTGTTGAATTTGCAAAATCAATCGCAAAACTAATTGCAGTTGGCATTGTTGGAACAAATGTAATAATCAAAAGAAAAGAAGACCTTTTTGGGTTATTGGGAGTTGATATGGAAACAGCACTTTCCATACTTGGCTCCGTTATAATGGAAATTTTGATTGCGGTTTGTATCATCATGCTAATTATTGGAATTATTGACAAAAAATTCCAAGATTATGAATATGAAAAATCTATCAAAATGACAAAGCAAGAAGTTAAGGATGAATGGAAAAACGCAGAAGGAGACCCCGTAATTAAGGGCAAAATCCGCTCTATACAAATGAAATTTGCACAGCAAAGAATGATGGGTGGCGTTAAGCAATCAGACGTAGTTGTAACAAATCCTACACATTATGCTGTTGCAATAAAATACGATCAACAAGAACAACCCGTACCTAAGGTAATGGCGAAAGGCGTTGACCTGCTTGCGTTTAAGATAAGAGAGGTAGCCAAAGCGAATGGCATTCCAATAGTTGAAAATAAACCTCTTGCACGAAGCCTATACAAATTAGTTCCAATTGATGGTATAATACCTCCAGAGCTATACGTGGCAGTTGCTGAAGTATTGAGCTTTGTATTCAAAAACAGAACAAAATGAGGAAGTTTTAATTTAATATGGGGAAACTCGCGGAATTATTGAAAAATAATGACATAATTCTTGCTATCGGTTTGGTTGTAATCGTCTTAATGATGATTATCCCTATTCCTGCGCAATTCCTTGATTTACTCCTCACTTTAAATATTTCATTATCTGTTTTAATACTTCTTGTTTGTCTATACACGAAAGAGCCTCTTGAATATTCCTCATTCCCCACAATTATCCTCATAGCAACACTTTTCAGGCTTGGTTTGAACGTGACAAGTACAAGGCTTATTCTACTTTTTGGCGATGCCGGTGAAGTTATTGAAAGCTTTGGCTCGTTTGTTGTCGGCGGGAATTATGTTGTAGGCTGTATTATCTTTGTAATCCTTGTAATTATCAACTTTATGGTAATTACAGGTGGCGCAGGTCGTGTTGCTGAAGTTAGCGCTCGTTTTACATTAGATTCCATGCCTGGTAAACAACTCTCAATTGATGCAGACCTAAACGCGGGGTTAATTGACGAAAAAGAAGCAAAAGCCCGCCGTAAAAAACTAGAAAGAGAAGCAGATTTTTATGGAACTATGGACGGTGCTTCAAAGTTCGTTAAAGGAGATGCTACAGCAGGACTTATAATCACTGTTATCAATATTGTTGGTGGCTTAATTATTGGTATTATGCAACTCAAAATGGAGCCTTCTGTCGCGGTTTCAACATACACAATTTTAACAGTGGGCGATGGTCTTGTCTCCCAAATTCCAGCACTTATTATCTCAACCGCAACAGGTTTAATTATAAGCAGATCATCAGGCAGCGAAAAATCGCTTTCTGCAGACATAACAACCGAAATGTTTTCAAGCCCTAAAGTAATGTTTTTAGTTGCAGGACTATTGCTTGTAATGGGCACAGTTCCTGGCATGCCAACAATCCCGTTTTTCTTGGTAGCAGCAGCACTTGGTGGATATGGTTGGTACAAAAGAAATGCTGACATTGAAGAAGTCAAACAAGAGGAAATTAAAAAAGTTGAAGAACAAACAACTCAAGCGGTTGCCAAAAAACGCAAAAAAGCAACAAGAGAAAGTGTCATGGAACTTCTCAACATTGAAACTCTTGAAATTGAAATTGGTTACAGGCTCGTAAGCTTGCTTGATGTTCAAAGAGGTGGCGATTTACTTGAGCGCATAGGTCAAATCAGAAGACAAACCGCGATTGATTTTGGTATAGTATTACCTTCAATTAGAGTTCGAGATAACCTCCAGCTTGCGCCAAACACATACCAAGTAAAATTAAAGGGTGTTGCGCTTGAATCAGGCGATGTATATCCAGATAGAAGCCTTGCAATGAATTCTATGGGCGGAGAAGATAATCCAAATATTATGGGGATTAAAGCAATCGAGCCTGCGTTTCATCTGCCAGCCATTTGGATTGAAGAAAAAGATAAAGAATATGCTGAAATGGTGGGTTACACGGTTGTTTCAGCTTCTGCTGTTATATCAACCCACTTAACAGAACTCATCAGAAAAAATGCAGCAGATATTTTAACGCGTCACGATATAGCACAACTTATTGATAACCTTAAAAAAGAAG
>JAZNJP010000245.1:0-5064 GCA_045578125.1 Candidatus Gastranaerophilales bacterium
AAAAATTGACCTTGCGTTTAACGGTGGAGTGAAAACCTTCTATTCTAACCCAATGACAATCGCTCGTGAAGCGCGAGATGCAGATATTTTAATTGGTGCAGTTTATGTCCAAGGCAAAATGCCAAAACTTGTTACAGCTGATATTGTAAAACAAATGAAAAAAGGCTCTGTGGTTATGGACGTGGCTATTGACCAAGGTGGAGTAATTGAAACTATTGATAGAATTACAACACACGAAAATCCAATTTATGAAAAATATGGCGTATTGCATTATGCTGTGCCAAATGTGCCATCAACTGTTCCGAAAACTGCGTCTCTTGCGTTTTCTTATGCAATGTTTCCTTACTTGCACCAAATTTGCGAAGAAGGTATAATTTCTGCTATCAAGAAAAACGAAGTGTTTGCAACAGGCGTTTCAACATTCAATGGAATGGTAACAAGCGAAAAACTTGCAGATATTTTAGGTAAAGAACACACAGAACTTTCAATGATAGTGGGATTTTAGATGATTAAAGCCGAACGTGGAACAAAAGATGTATTTGATGAACAAATGCTCAAATTTGAAAAAATAGAAGCAGCAGGAAGAGAAGTTTTTACATCTGCTAATGTGCAAAAAATTTCAACACCAATTTTTGAAGTAACAGAGCTTTTTGCTCGTGGCGTAGGGGATAGCACAGATATTGTAAACAAAGAAATGTACACCTTTAAAATTCATGAAGGTAATTCTTTAACGCTCCGCCCTGAAAACACTGCAGGTGTTGTGCGCGCTTACATTGAGCACGGGTTTTCAAGAATTTCTCCGCCTCAAAAATTTTGGTATTTTGGACCAATGTTCCGTTATGAACGCCCTCAAGCTGGCAGACAAAGACAATTTCACCAAATGGGGGTTGAAGTCTTTGGTTCAGATTCCCCATACACTGATATTGAAGTTATCACACTTGCAATTAATATATTAAAAAAATTGGGGCTAAACGACCTTGAAGTTGAAATTAACTCTCTTGGTTGTGCCAAGTGTCGCGATAATTATAAAACAGCAATAAAAGTGGTTCTTGCGCCATATTTAGACAAACTTTGCCCTGATTGCAATATGCGCTATGAAAAAAATCCACTTAGAATTTTAGACTGCAAGTGCGAAGAATGCCAAAGAATTTTTGCGCTTGATAACGTTAAGGAAGTTATTTTTTCTGACTTTATTTGCGATGAGTGCAAAGAACAGTTTGATATAATCTGTAATGAATTATCAGCGCTTGGTGTTAAATATAATGTAAACAAGCTTTTAGTTCGTGGGCTTGATTATTACAATAGGCTTGTGTTTGAAGTCAAAAGTAATAATTTAGGTTCGCAAAATGCGGTAATTGGCGGCGGAAGATATGATGGGCTTGTGGGGCAACTTGGTGGAGAACATACTCCTGCAGTTGGTTGGGCGCTTGGGGTTGAAAGGCTTGCATCTCTTATTCCAACACTGGAGGCGGAAAAATTAGATTATTTTGTTGTTTCAAAATATACAACAGAAGCTTTTAAAACAGTTTGTATGTTGCGTGAATCAGGTAAATCTGCTGATTTTGACCCAAAATCAAGAAAATTCAATAAGCAACTTGAAAAAGCCTCAAAAGTTGCAAAATGTGCTGTAATTATTGGTGAAGATGAAATTGCTCAAGGTTTCTATACAGTAAAAAATCTTGAAACAGGTGAACAAGTACAAAAGAAAGAGTTGTAGTTTCCTAAAACGGAGTTGTTTTAACTTTAACTTGCCCTTTAACTGATTTGTCAACATTTAGGCTATCGAACAAGCTGTCTTTAAGTTCTTTTGAGTTTTTCGCGTCATAAAATTTGCCACGAGTTACATAAGAAGTGCAGCGCAATTGATTTTTTGCTTCGTAATCATTTAAATCAAAAGCAATGACGTCAATAGATATATCTTCTCTTGTTTTCATAAGACTAATAGAATACGTGCAAGGGCTTTCGTCGCAGTTTTCGCCGCCATCTGTAAGTAAAATTATGTGTTTATGCCCTGCTATTCCTGCAAAATCTTTGTGAACTGCTTGTTTTAGGGAATATGTGATAGGCGTCCAGCCAACGGCGTTAACGCGCCCAAGTGAAGCTATAATTTGATTCCTGTTATTTGTTCCAAGTGGCACAAAAAGTTTTGATGAGGTGCAACCCATAAGATACGTAAAACCACTACTATGCCCATAAATTCTAAGCCCAACATTTACATCATTTGGAATTTCTGCAAGAAGCTCTTTCATGGTTTTAATCGCAAGAGCAATTTTGGTTGTGCCCTCCATTGGTTCGTTCATACTGTTTGAAAAGTCTATGATGAATAAAATATTTTTTTTGTCAGCGACATTTTTTCTTGCTTCTTCAGTTGTGTTTGCTTCGAAAACTTTATAATTCTTGTCGAAATTGGCAAGAGACACATTCGCCATTTGTAGCTTTACAAAAAAAGCGCAAACTATTAAAATTAAAAAGTATTTTTTCATACAAATAATTTTAGCATAAATTAAGGAGTTTAATATGAAGGACGGAGTTAATTTTTTTGATGTTATAAAAAATAGAAAAACTGTAAGAAAATTTGCAGATTACATTCCAACAGACGATGAAATTAAAGAAATAATTGACTCTGCTCGCCTTGCGCCTTCTGCAGTGAATGCTCAAAATTGGAAATTTATTGCAATTTTAAATAGCGATATCAAGCAAAAAATGGCAGATGCAGTGCTTGAAAAATATGACGAAATAGCGTCTAAACTTGAAACTCAAGAAGAAAAAGACGGCGTAAATCGTTTTCGTGGTCATTCAACATTTTTCACCTATGCTCCGCTTTTAATTGCAATTGTTGAAACAAAATACCCTGCGTTTCTCGATAATATTTTAGAAAATGCTGATTATTCAGCAGAAGAAATTGCTCTTATGCGCCCTGATTCGCAACTTTTGAGTATGGGTGGTGCAGTTGAAAATATGGCACTCACAGCACATGCTCTTGGGCTAGGTTCTTGTTGGATGGTTGCCCCAATTATTGCCGAATCCGCATTTAAGAAGATTTTAAATTTAGCAGAAGACGATAAAGTTGTTTCACTTTTAACAATTGGAAAACCAGCTGAAACAACATCAATTCGCTCGCCTAAGAAAAATCTTGAAGATGTGATGCAAATTATTAAATAATATATTAAGGAATGTTTCGATTTTCCTTGTCAACTGTTCAAAAAAAATATCCTCATATTTTATACATGCAAATAAGATATTAGGTTATTAACATGTTGATAAACAAAGTAAGCAACTTTACGCCCTGTATAGGCATTTCGAAGCAATTAAACAATTTTTCAAACCCCATCAAAACTTATCCATTAAGCGCGCAGAATTTGCAAATGGCAAGCTACCCCGCAAGCTATTATCAGCAAATTTTATTTAAAGGTGCTGCGACCCCAAGTTTTGATGAAACAATTAAGCAAAATTATTTTCAATTGCCAATTTTAGAAGATTCTAAAGGCAGAAAATATCAAGCTATGCCAGATGACACGCAACTTCGTTCGGCAAAAAGCTTATACAATGGCGATAACACTGTATGTATTGCGCCAACTGGCGTTGGGAAAACCGCAATTGCAGACTATATAATTACAAAAAACCTTAAAGAAGGCAAAAAAACATACTACACCACCCCTCTAAAAGCCCTTTCTAACGATAAATACAGAGAATTTTGCAAAATATATGGTGAAGAAAATGTAGGTCTTTTAACAGGCGATATTAAACTTAAAAAAGATGCGCCAGTTCTTATTATGACAACTGAAATTTATAGAAATATGGCGTTAAATGAATTTTCTGACCCAACAAAAAACCGCTTTAAAGATGTGAACACCGTGGTGTTTGACGAAGCACATTATATTGATGAGCACGAAAGAGGAAAGATTTGGGAAGAGTCCATTGTCTTTACCCCACAAAATATGCAAATTTTGCCACTTAGTGCAACGGTTGGCAACGCCGAAGAGTTCGCTTCTTGGATTGATTCAATTACAAGTAAAAAAACAAATTTAATTGAAGCAAGCCACAAAGAAAGATTTGTCCCTTTAGTGTTTTATGAATACAACAAAGACGAAAAAGTGCCTTTTAAAGAAGTTGTTAAAGGTAAAATTAACCTAGCTTCCATAAAAGAAAGAGCTGAACAAGATGCTTTAACTGATAAGGAAAAACGAGCAATTGAAATTTTGGCTGATAAAAATGAAACAACAGCTGACGAAGCAAGAGAAAAATTATTCTCATTGTTTGATGAAGAAAATATAAAACACACAACTTTCTCTCAAACAATACAAGAAAAATTTGCCCTTAAAGAACATGTGGCACACGAGGTAACCCAACTCCTTATGGACCATTCTTCAAGAGAACTAAATCGCCATGTGCTCTCTCGTCATGATAAAAAGCGTCCAAAAGAAGATTTCAAAACCTTGATTCATGATTTAGACGATGCTAAAAAACTTCCAGCACTTATATTCAAATTCTCAAGAAATGCTTGCGATATGAATGTGAAAAATCTTATTGAAGATAAGATTAATCTCACAACTCCAGAAGAAAAAGAACAAATTCGCCAAATCGTACATGAATATAAAGAAAAAAATGTATACCTTGGGAAACATTTTAATGAACACGACCTTATGTCAGGCGTTGCTTCGCACCATGCGGGGTTAATGCCTGGTTATAAGAAACTTGTAGAAGAGCTGTTCTCTAAAAAGCTTTTGAAAGTTGTGTTTGCAACAAGCACACTATCTGCGGGTATTAACATGCCAGCAAGGTCAGTTGTTATAACTCAGCTCGATAGACCAGATGATAGGGCGGTTGACGGTTATTCACCAATCACTGTAAATGAGTTTCAACAAATGTCGGGCAGGGCTGGTCGTCGTGGAATAGATAAAATTGGAGACGTTATATTATATAACTTATCAAATAGCGATAAAGAAATAGCGAAAAAATATATTTTCTCGAACCCAAATGCAATAACAAGTAAATATTCAACAAGCTATAATTTCCTTGCTTCATATTATATGCAAAGTGATGATAAAAAAGGCTTAGATTATT
>JAZNJP010000246.1:0-4497 GCA_045578125.1 Candidatus Gastranaerophilales bacterium
CAGATACAATCACAGCAAATGGGACAAATAATTCAATTTACGCAGGAGCTGATGGAGACACAGTAAACCTCAACGCTTCAAATGATGGATATGTCACAGACCTTGGTGCAGGAGATGACATAGCAAATATCAATGCAAATAATGCAGGCTCAATTACAGGGGGCGATGGTGACGATAACTTTATTGTAGCAACAGGTGTATCTGGCGCATTTGTTGATGGCAACGCTGGCACAAACACCCTTACAGGTGACACGGCTAACACTTATCGCTATAACATTGAAGGTTATGAAAACAGACTCCCAGCAAAAGGTTCTATTGCAATTGCAGGCAGTGAAGAATTAACAATTGAGATTTTAGGGCAAACTTATAGAATTTTAAATAGAGCCACAACTTCATCTATTCTAAAATTTGATTATAACCAAACAACAGGCTTGATGACGTTTGAGGGTGCTAGTTTAACCATTGAATCTATCGCAGGGCAAGCAAATAATGTTGTGGTAAATGGCGATAATATGTATTTCTATGGAAGCGATAGAAACGATACAATTGTAATGAACGGAGAAAATGCAAAAGCCTATGGTTATGCAGGAGATGACACAATCACAACCACAGGCGGAAAATCATATGCATATGGCGGAGATGATAACGACACAATCAACACTAACGGAGCGCAAAACTATGCATATGGAGAAGTAGGCACTGATACAATTAATGTTAATGGCGGAAACGCACAAGCAGAAGGTGGAACAGGTAACGACACAATTGTTTTAAATGGAATTTTAGGTAATACTTCTTCTTGGGTTAAAGGTGGAGCAGGTAACGACACAATAAATGTGAATTCTGCAAATAACACAGGTTACATCCAAGGTGATGATGGTGATGACACAATAAATGTGAATGCAAATGGTAATACAATTTCAGGAGGCACAGGCTCTAACACATTAGGCATTGGCGCAGGCAATATTACATATACTTCAAGTGAATATGACAAATATGTAGCGCTTAAAAACGAAGGAGAAATTACGCTTAATGCAGAAGAATCTGCAATCCTCGAAATTGCTGGAAAAAGTTATAACGTCCGGAACATATTTGATGGTTATAGCTTGACTTATAGCTATAACCCAACAACGAATGCAATAACTTTTGGCGGATATGGCTATGAAATTATATCTGCGAGCGGGCAAACAAACAATGTTGTGATTAATGGCGACTATTTAACATTCCGTGGTGCAGAACAAAACGATACAATAACAATAGAAGAAGGCGAATCTAACCATATTTTTGGTGGGGACGGCAATGACTTAATGCATGTTAAGAGTAGTTATTCATACTTAAGTGCTTATGGTGAAGGCGGAGATGACACAATTATAGCTGAAAGCGAAGACGCACAAATTAGTGGCGGAGCAGGCAACGACACGATTAATGTTAAATCAACTTGTGCAACAGTTGAAGGCGGAGATGGGTATGACACAATGGGCTTAGCTTCTAGCGCAACAGTTGTGACATATAGTGATATTGATAAAATCAAGGCGCTCGAAAACTCTGGTACAGTTACAGTTGCGGGCGAAGGTAAAACAGAGACTCTTGAAATAGCAGGGAAAATTTATACAATTCAAAATAGAGCTACGACACCTTCAAGAATCAGTTATAATTACAATCCAACAACAGGAGAAACAACATTTGATGGCGAAGGTTTTGTTATTAGATCTGCCACAGGACAAGTAAATAATGTGATTGTAAATAGTGATTATACAAACTTTTATGGTGCAGAACAAAATGACAAAATTGTAATGAACGGTGAATATTCTAGCGCAGATGGCGGAGCAGGCAATGATACAATAACGATTGCTGGAGCTTACTCCAGTGCGTCTGGGGGAGACGGAAACGACAACATAATTCTTGAACATGAAAATGCTGAAGCATACGGTGAAGGGGATAATGACACAATAACAATAAACAAAGGGCATTATGCTAGCGGTGGAGATGGAGACGACACAATAATTGCAAATGACGGCAGTGGCATTTTTGGAGATAATGGAAATGACACAATTACAATAAACACCGATAATGCACACACAGTTGGTGGCGCAGGAGATGACACAATAACACTAAATGGAACAATTACAGATGGTTCATACCCTAGAGTTCTTGGTGAAAGTGGTAATGACACAATTATTGTAAATTCTTCAAATAACTTAGGTGAAATTAATGGTGGGGATAATGACGACACGATTATCACAAATGGCGATAATAATATAATTAACAGTGGCGGAGGTGTCGATACTATTAAAATACACGGCGATAGTAATTTGGTTGATAGCGGTGCAGATAGCGACACAATTCTTCTTGAAGGCAATGAAAATAATGTTTCTCTTGGCACAGGAAACGACACGGCAACAATTCTTGGTGATTTGAATACGGTTGATGGAGGCGAAGACTATGACATTATTACAAACGGTGGTACAAACACAACAATTTCAAATTGCAACGAGCTTTGGAAAGAGGCAGACCCATTCTTATTCCAAGTGGGCACAGGAGTTGGTGCAAATTCGGCAATTGAAGTTTCAACAGGTTTTGTAATTCCAATTATTGATTTAAATATTTTAGATGCAGACAGTGCCCGCAATGCACTAGAAGACATTGATAGAGTTATTGAAACACTTACAGTTAAACTTGGCGAAATTGGCGTTTCAAAAAATAGGCTAGAATCAGCGTTAAGCGCAAACGAAGTGGCAGAAATTAACATTACAGCAGCTCGTTCTAACATTGTTGACACAGATATTGCTCAAGAAAGCATGGAACTATTAAAAGCACAAATTCTACAAAATGCTTCTGCAAGTTTACTCACTGCTAGCCGTGATATAAATAGCACTTCACTTTTGAATATTTATAATTCTTTAAGTAATTTGAGAAGATAAATATTTTTTGTTTAAAATTTTTATGTTATAATTTCTTACGCCACGATCCACGGGGTTTTGCGAACTCTTGACCGTAAGCTTATGACGGGTGCAGAGCCTACTGTGAGGGTTAAAGGTAAAAGATGCGAAAATTGATATTTTGTTGATAATGCGGGCATAGATGACGTTAAATATTTCGAACCGTGTCAGGATAGAAATATAGCAGCACTAAGGAATGGTTTGCGGGTGTTTGTGTTTGCGAAGGAGAAACATTAATCGTAGGTTTTTTGTTTTTATCTCGATAGGTAGTGTCGTGGCTTTTATTCTTTTAAATATTCTTTAATTTCACCTATATCTTCTAATTTTCTTAATTTTTTAAGTGCTTCAACTTCAATTTGTCTTATTCTTTCTTTTGAAAAATTGAGAGTTTTTCCAAGCTCATCTAGAGTTTTAATTTTTCCTCCTTCGAGCCCAAACCTATTTGTTAAAATAAATTTTTCTCTGTTTGTTAATTGTTTTAAAAGTTTTTCAATATCTTTTTTTAAAGCTTTTTTCTCGGCGATTATATCGGGTTTGTTGTGTTTATTATCACAAATGTAATCTTGAATGCATAAATCTTCAGCAACAGGCGTATAGAGGCTTACGGGTTCTTTTATCATGGCTTTTTTAATCGTTGTTATCTTTCCTTCTGAAATTTTTAGAAATTCTGCAAGTTCTGTGTTGTTTGGTTCTCTTCCAAGTTTTGTTCCGAGTTCAATTGTTGCTTTTTTCAGTTTTCTTATTTTTTCGCTCATATGAACAGGAATCCTTATTGTTTTTGAATTATTCGCAACTGCCCTGATTATGGTTTGTCTTATCCACCAAGTTGCATAGGTTGAAAATTTGAAACCTTTTTCAACATCAAATTTTTCTGCTGCTTTAATGAGGCCAATTGAACCTTCTTGAATCAAATCTAAAAACGAAATTCCTTGTCCTATATATTTTTTCGCAATAGACACGACAAGCCTTAAATTTGCTTGAATAAGTTTTTTCTTGGCAATTCTTTTTTTGTTTTCATCTTCAGATTTTATTCCACGTCCTATTTCTTTTTCGTCTTGTGCGCTGAAAAGTTTGATTTTTCCTATATCTTTTAAATACATTTGCAAAAGCTCATCCTTATTTGAAATAGAATTGAATGTAGCCGGCTCTTCTTTTGTTTCGTAATTATTAAATGCAAGATTTTCACAAAAATTTAATTCATTGTTCATACTTCTATCCTCAAAACTCTATAAACCATGACGATATAAATTTTTTATGTTCCCCAATTGTAAGCACTTGAAATCCTAGTGTTTTTCCGTTATGGTTAAGTTGTTGTGAGGTTATGATGACGGACAATAAAGCCTTAATTTCAGAATTAAAGGAGGATATTAAAAGATATCATGAATCACCGTCCGCATTTTTTAGCAAAATTATTTCTGAAAAAACCGAAGATGAACTTGCAACAGCTTATAATTACATTCTAGAAAACGAAAAAGATATTTTGTTTTTAACCCAAACAGTTAGAGAAATAGACAGAAATAGAAATCCTAAAAACCTTGACACACTTATTGATTTTTTGGTT
>JAZNJP010000247.1:0-4757 GCA_045578125.1 Candidatus Gastranaerophilales bacterium
AAACACGGATGTTTTTTCTTTTTAGAAATTATAAAATCGATGGATTTGCCCTTCGACGTTGTAATTGATAGCTACTTCGACATTCACAACCTTGCTGGAATTGATTTTATGGAAATGTTCCACAAGATTACAAGACTCATTGTAACAGAGGAGATTTATCTTAAAAACATTGAAAAAATCAAAAAATATTCAAAACTACCACTTTCTGTTGATTCAGATAATCTTCCTTGGTTTGCAGATGATCTTGTAAATTCAAAAGCAATACAAAGCGTTGTAATTAAAGGACGTTTTGAAACTCCAGAAGATATTTTAGAAGGAATAAAACTGGTTGAAAAAATTCTTGTTAAGCCAAAACTTTTCAAAGAACAAAAACTCCCTTTTAAGCACATCAGAAAATGCTTTTATAAAACAAATCACTTCTCAGGAGAAGTTTATTCCGCAGAAGGCGAAGATTTCAAATTTGCAAATAATATTCAAAAATATGATTGGAAAATTGATGAAATTAAACTTCCAGAAAATGTCGATTTTTCAAAAATAAAATTACCGAAATTAAACCTAAGGCTCGCAAGCCTTGTGCAACTCAAGGAAATAGACAAGTTAATTAAAAAACTTGGTTTTTGCCCAATCTCATCTATAGAATATGGCGAAGTTGCAAGCACGGTTGACCTATATTCAAAAAGTTTTTATGAAATTATAAAAACAGTTAAAAAATTCTGCAAAAAACACGGAATTGCTCTTAATCTTTCAACACCAAGGATTTTAATTGAAAGAGATTTTGACAGAGTGTTTGAATTAATTAAGCAATTGGCGCTTGAAAACCCTCGCCCAAATAGAGTTGTAATAAACAATATCGGCTTTTGGTGGAATTTTATTAACGATGATGCACTCACTGAAATTCCAGTTGAAATAGGGGGCGGAATTAATTTGCTTAACTCTATGGCAATTAAATGCTTAAATAACTTAAACCAAATAACTGCAATTGACTTCACAACACTAAATGACGAAGAAAACATTCTAAAATGCCTTAAAAAAGTGAAAAAAATTATACCTGTTAGAAAAATATTTATCGCAGGCGCAAAAAGAGTTGAAAGCCAAGGGCTGTGCCCACTAAATTGTGATAGCGCAGTTATTTCAAGGCTTGTATGCTCCGCACCTTGCCACAAAGGTCACTTTGCGCTTAATGACCCAAGTTTAGAGAAAAAATTTCCATTTATGGTGGACGGTTTTTGCAAAATGCACATGTTTGAAGACGGAATTGTTCAAAACTGGGATAAAATTGAATTCTATGAGGCGAATGGCATAAATGAATTCATTTTAGACCTTAGCGCAATCCATTCTGCAGTTGTTCCAAAAATTATCTGCAACTATATCAACCATTTTATAAAATGATTATTCTATTATTTTAACATTGAATTCATCTCGCAAACACTCCACAACATGCGGGTTCACATTTGCACTTTGCGATTTAACCATATAAATTTCTTCGATTGTATTTTCATTTAACACGCTAACAATATCAGCCACAATTCTTGCTGAACACCTTGAGCAAAACAAAACAATAGGCATATTAGTTTCTCGCGACTTTTCGATAACTTTATAAAATAAATCTGAATCGGATTGATATTCGATATTAATTATTTTTTTATCGCCAATCTCGCCAATTAAATCATAGCTTTTTGTTTTGGCAAGAAAAACTAAAATACGGTTATTTGGGTTAGAAAACAATTCGCTCACTCTGTCTTGCACAAGTTCAATTGTTTCATACGACTGACTAGCTTGCTTTTTGGCCTCTGTATGTTTAGCAATTGCTTTAAAAATTTCCGAAAAATCCCCTTCTTTAACCTTCACCATGCCTTGAGAAATAATGTCTGCAGAAGAAAATATTGTTCCTTGATAAAGCTGGTCAATTTTATTAGACATAAATTTTGTGATAAATACCACGCCATCAAAATTTGAGAAATCATAATTAACAGAGCCAGAAGCAATATGCCCTTTTAGATTTTCAAATTTCTTGAATTTTTCATATGTATGTGCTACATAAAGTTCACCATTTGTGTAAACATTTATATCCGTATCCTTGCAGGCAATTAAGATGTCTTCAAGCTCTTTTAAGTTTGAACCAGAAACAAGAAGGGATTTACCCGCAAGAAGCGATGTTCTTATTTTTGCATTTTCTCTTTTGCCAAAATATTCAAGAAGAGTGTTAGTATAAATTTTTCTTACTTCAAATATATTATTTGCAAATTGCAAAATTTTTCTTTTAACTTTTGCAGGGGTATCGTAAAAAAGCGCCGTTATTGAGAAAAACTTTAAAAGTTTAATATCATATTCAGAAAAATTAGTTTTGTATGATTTTATCTTTAAAATTGTTTGCGCAACAACTTTTGCAATCAATGTTACAAGTTCAAAATACCTCAGCTGTTGCAATGTAAAAGTTTTGTTTCTAGTGTATATAAATTTTGCCGCTTGTTCAATATAAGAAACATAGCTCCAATTAATTTCAGGTTCAAAAATAAAATTAGCCGTTTCACAACCTTGAAGAGAGTTTTTGCAAAAATCTATATATTTTTTCTTTGTAGTATTCCTTAGATTAATAAGATTTTTTAATTTCTCAAGAACTTCACTTTCCCTTGGCTGTGTGGCAAAAATATCTTCCGCAAGGGTAGATATTAGTTCGTGCAAAAGGGCGTCATCGCAAAAATTATGAGCAGGAAATTTTGAAATATAATAAGAAATCTGCCTTATCTCATTTAAAAACAACTCTTCTATAATTTCGATTGTAGGGTTAAGTGCACAATACCCAATTGCATTGCAATTTGTTTGATTTTCTAATTCAACAAAACTCTTAATATTTTTTCGCATAAAAAAAGATTAATACAAATCAGAGTTTGTTTAATTAGCAAAAAGTATAGAAAAAATTAACCAATACGGCAATTATTCAGCAGAATTTTCTTCGATTAATGCGTTAATGTCTGCAACCATTTGGTCTGGGTCAATTCCATGAACTTTTGCACCAGCTTCAAGATTTTCAAATCTAGCAGCGGCACAACCAATGCAACCCATGCCATATCTTTGGAATACTTCAAGACTTTCAGGATAATTTTGTACAATATCCAAAATGCCCATATCTTTTGTAACTTTTCCCATATTCACCTCGTTGATTTTCTTAATTCCGTTATTAATATTATACTATGAATAAAAATAAAACAAAAAGAGAAAAACTTCACGAAATTGATTTTAAAATTAAATTGCTTGAAAACCTAAGAGATGACTACGACTGGATCAAATTTGGCGAAAACAAAAAAACCAATGAAAATTTTATAGGTCTATTTGCTTGCCAAAAAATGTTTAGGCAAAACCAATATTCATTTAGACCTTTATTTCTCAAATAGACTGCATATCAAATGTTTCAGGAATTTCTTCTTCTGCTTGCTGTGCTGCAATTTCATCAGGGTCATCTAACGATTCGCCTCGCTCAATAATGTCGTAGCCCAAAATCAAAGAAACGTTATGGCGGGCTTCAATGTGGTTTATATTTAATTTTAAAGCCTTTTTGTAATATTTGATTGCATTTTCAAGGTCGCCATACATTTCGTATGCCAAAGCAATGTTGTAATTTACATCTGGATCATTTGGCAACTGTAACAAAACATCTTGAAAAGCCTCAATCGAGGTTTCCAAGTTATATTGTTTTGCAAGAGTTATCGCATGAGCAATTTTTGCTTTTATATTCAATGGGTCAATATTTAGCGCATCACAGAATGCAACATCAGCATTTTTGAGCTCGCCTAACTCGTCTAACACATAGCCGAGCGCCAAGTATGAACGAGGGTCTTCAGGGTTAAGTGCAATCGCTCTTTTAAAATGACTAACCGCATCAGAAAAACTCTTAACATAATAATTACATGCGCCAAGTTTATAGTAAATATCTGGGTTATCTTCGTCATACTTAAGAGCAAGAAAGAATTTATCAAAAGCGAGATTGTAACTTCCTTTAGCAAATAAATCTTCAGCCCAGTTGCCAACAAGATTTGATATATGTTTGCGCACGATAAATAATTGGTCTTGTGGCAAATCTTCCATCAAGTTTGTGTACAGCGCAACTGCTCTTTCATAATCACCACTTCCAAGATACGCTTGCGCAAGAGTAAATGCTAGCATATCTTCGGTTGGGTGTTCTTTAATAAGCTCTGTCAAAAGTTCTATTGCTTCTTCGTTTTTGCCATTATTTATATAAATTTCAGCAATTCTGTTTTTATGAAGAATATAATTTTTACTTCCGATTTCGTCGTTTTCTAATAATTTCTGATATAGCTCAAGCGCCTCATCCCAATTTTGCAAATTAAATTTCATCTGCCCAATTTTTTCGTAGGTTTCTATATCATTTGGATTATTAATCAATATTTTTTCATAAATAGCAAGACAGCCGGCCCAATCTTTCATTTTAGATAAAGCGTTTACGCGCTGAGTCATAATTGAAAAATCATCAGGGTAGAGCTCTTGTAAGCGGTTTAAATATTTAATTGCTTCTTCAAAATCAGCAATCTCAGTGTTAATTCTTGCAAGATAAACCAAAGCACTTTCGATATTTTCCTCCGTACTTTTAGGGTTATCTAAAATCATTTTTAAATATTTTAAACTGTTTGGTTTGTTTTTAAGTAACCTAAACAACTCGGCAAGACTAAGAATTGCTTGCAATTCGCTTGGCTCTTCCTCGAGAATTTCCTCATATGTTTCAATCGCTTTTCTGACTTGAC
>JAZNJP010000248.1:0-3901 GCA_045578125.1 Candidatus Gastranaerophilales bacterium
ATGCAGCAAAACCAAGTAATCCACCATATTTTTTAATAAAGCTTGGCTTACCATCTTTTTTATCAGGAATCAATTGGCTAGCAAAAAGTATTGCAGTTGGCGCATATGGCGCGAACCTTCTGGTATTTTGTAAAAATTTGGTAAGAGGTTTTTTAGCATTTACAGCATGACCTAACTCATGTAAAATCAAAGAAGGTTTAGATTCAGGAGCGACCGCAAGTTTTGCAGAATCCATAAAGAAAGCGTTATTCCCTTTTGCAACTTCGTCAAGCATACCACCAACACCATATTTTGAACCGATACGGCCCATATTTTCTGGTGTAATATATTCGATTGCAGTATCTAATGCATTTTTTGCTTTCATGTTTTGCGCTATCTTTTTAACTTCAGAAGCACTCGCAAATTCTTTGCCGGCCGAAAGTTTATAAGCACAAGTTTGTGATAATTTTTGAAGCCCTAAAGAAACAGCTTGCAAAATCCCAAGGCTCATTACAGAACCAGCTGGATTTTTTTCTAAATCGGACTCTTGTTGAGGTTGATTATTTGAAGCTGAATGAGAATTATTTATATGATTAGAAGTGTTCGAATAATTAAAACTATCAGGTGCGGCTGAATTTAAAGGATTATTTACGCCAGTTCGCACATAATTAAATTGCTCGCCAGATAGGGTATTAACACCCTTAAAGCGAGCAATATTATTTTTTTGATTCAACCATTCACACTTCATATATTAATTAAAACATATTCAGTGGAAAAATTGCTTTATTAAGTATCAAATGAACCGTCGTAGTCTTTCCAGATTCCGCTAATATCTGTCGAAGAGCCATATTCTACGCGATTCATTAGAACTTTACTACCTGCAACATCATAAGTATTACCTGCTATATTGAATCTAACTTCAGCTGATGAAACAGTTGTAACTTCGACAGTCTTACCTGGGTTTGCCTTCAAAATCTGTTCGATTTTTGCAAGTGCAGAATCGGAAATATTGGCTGCGGCAAGCTTATCAGCTAAGAATTTGTTGCGACCAGCAATTCTTTCTAATGACCTAGCTGCAGCATCTGTCATTTTTGGAGTTGTAGATGTTGTAGTAGTTTTTGTTGGCTCAGGAGTATCAGTTGCGGCTGTTGAAGCAGCTGCAGTAGCTCCTGATTTTGTAAATCTAGAGAAGATTTTAGAAAGAGTTTTACCTGCTGCGTCTTTTCCAATTCCATATAAGGCTTTACCTTTATTCCAAAGACCTTTTTCTGCTTTTAGTGTTTCCCAAGTAGATTTTACAGAATCTTTAGCTGTATGATATTTGCCTTTTGCAGCTTCATAGCCTTCTTTTATTGTGCCACTAATTGTTCTTTTCTCGCCAGTTGATGTTTTTGTAATTTTATCTAAAATTTTACCACCTTTGGTTTTTGCACCATCAAGAATTTCAGCATTTTTAGCTTTTGTTTTAGAAAGAATATCGTCACCTGCAGCTCTTACTTTATCATAGCGGGTTTCAATCGGGTCAACTTCACCATTTGCAAGCCTATTATCAAAATCAGCTTTCTTTTGAATAGCATCGTCTGCAAGGTCTTCGTAGCCATAGTTCTTAACATTTTCAGCTTGTGTTTCAAATTGTTTTTGATATTTTGCAACGCGTTTATCCGCTCTTTGCTGAGCTTTAGTTTTAGGTGCATCTGGCCCATCAGGGTCGCCTTCAACTTTTGGAGCCTTAGCGTCAGCAGCAAGCTTTCTAGCCTGAGCATTTTCATATTTTTTCTCAATATGATTCAAAACTTTAGGTGAAGCTTTTTCACCAATAATTTGTCCACCCGCAGCACCAAAACCAGCAACAGCACCAGTAGTAGCGCCTTCTAAAGTTCCGTCCACCATTGCATCAGAAAGTCCAGAAGCGCCACCTTCGCAACCATTTAGTGCCCAATTTGTAGCTCCGCCAGCTGCACCACCTGCTGCACCAGCTGCAGCACCAGTTGCAGTACCTTGTGCAAGTCTTTGAATAGTTGAACCATCAGTTTTGCCAAGCTTAAAGCCAGCACCGCCTGCAACACCACCTGCAACAGCACCTGTTACAGCGCCTGACGCGGTGTTAGTAAGCAAGCCACCTAGCGAGAAGTCGTTAGAAGTAAATTTTTCTAGATATTGCCCATTAGCATCAAACACATGTGTTTCGTAATATAAAATATCACCGTTTTTGTCAATAACAGGATATTGAATGCAGTTGCGACCTTGTTCATCAACATATTCATAACGCAAGTTTTGAACAAGTTCGCCTTCTATGAGTTCATTTTTGATTTTAGTATCTATTGTATAATTAGCTGCAGATGAAATACTGCCATAAGCAGCACCCATCTTAGCCCCTTTTACAACTTTGCTACCAAGATTAGCAGCTTTAGAGGCAGTTGTGGCTGCTTTAGCAGCACCTGCCGCAGCTTTTGCAGCACCAGCACCATAACCCGCAAGGGCACCATTTACACCGCCTTCAAGCGCATCCATTTTAGCTTCTTCTAAGGAATAGCCATCGGCACTTGTAAGTCCATCAGTCGCATTCAAAGCCACATTTGTCGCAGCACCAACACCTGCACCTAATGCAACACAACCAGCAACTGCAGCAAGGGAAGTACCACCTGAAAATGGAGCGGCAGCAACTGCAGCAATTACAACAACTGTTGTAACAATTGTATTAAAACCTTCTTTAATTGACTCTTGAGTGCTTTCATAATCCATAATCGCTTCATTTGCAGGATTATTACCCATCATCGTGTAATAATCTTTAATCTGCTCTTTTTCAAGTTCAGTTAAGGGAGTTGCGGCTTCTGCCTCATATTCAGCAATATAAGCATCAACATCAAACATTAATTGCGAAATTGCTTGCTCAGTAAGATCGTTACCTGTAATTGACTTGAATTTAGCAGCAAAAGTAGCATCATCATCAGATGCACTAATTGAATTAGCAAGTTCAATAAATGCTGTAATTTGGGCTTGAGCTTGATTTCCAGTCGTCCCGATACCCAAGAAGTTATTGACGCAGCCAAGCCCTTTTGAGAGTATGCCTTGGTCAGATTTTGTTTTATCAAATTTTTCTTGCAATCTTTTTGCATTTTCTTGAATTTTTTGAACAATATCTTCTTTAGAATAAGTAACCTCAGTTACAGAACCATCAGGATTTTGTTGCTGAACTGTATAATTCCCATCAGTAGAGTTCATAGTCGCTTTAACAGCAGCCAAATCTAAATCTGTTCCCATAACGGTTTTATAAACTTCTTCAATTTCAGCGAGGGTTACGTCATCACCTTTTGCAATAAGTGCATTAAGTTGCTCTTCGGCAGATGAAATTTCATTTTTAACTTTTTTAGAGCCCCCACCAAATAAAGATTTAAAGCCATCACCAATAGTTCCAAGCAAACCACGACCTTTCTTAGAAGCGTTAAACTCAGATTTCTTAGCTTTTATTTCTTCCTGCATTTGAGCAATTATTTTTTGATAATCACCGACCGACATCTCGGCATTTTCTTCAAAATCCGCTTTTTGCTCCTCAGAAAAAGTAGATTCATCAAACTGCTGAAGAGTATTTTCATCAGTTTTTGTAAGCTCGCTTTCGTCATACTTCTTGTTTTTAACTTCGTTTACAGCAACCGTACCTCCAACAACAACTGCCGCAACTCCCGCAACAACTAATGAGATAATCATAGTACATCCTTTCACTATTCATACACTTTACACTGATTACGTAATCGGCATTAAAAACTGGAATATTTAGAAAAAACAGTGAAAAATTTACATTTTGTAACAAAAAAACCGCATATAAATGCGGTTTTTTAAAGAAAGAAACAATATTAAAGAACAATATATTTAGAAATTTGTTCTCTTTTGTCTTCCGCAATTTGGTTAATATTGAAAAAATCGT
>JAZNJP010000249.1:0-2609 GCA_045578125.1 Candidatus Gastranaerophilales bacterium
GCACTATATTACCGGTGGTTATATTCCACCAGTAAATCCACCTAAACGCAACGGTTGGAATTATACATTTAAGCGTTCAATTCAACGCAAGCTTATCAAAGCTGGTGCTCCAATTGAAAAATTCTCTGCTGAGAGCAACTATAATATGGTTGAAAAATTCCGTAAAGATACTGACTTTATGACAGAATATTTCTATAAGAGAGCAAAACCAATTAATGCGAAAACATCTGTAATTATCAGTAAAACTGACATTTTCACACCAAACTATGCTGTTGCTGAAAAGTCGTGGAAAACTTTTGCAAATAATTTTGATAAGTTGCATTATATTGATACTAACTCTCATTATTTCCAAACGGAAAAGAGTGAAGAAGTGGCTCAAATAATTATCGACACGCTAAACAAATAAAAAATACCGAAGAACCTTAAAGTTCTTCGGTATTTTACTTTTATAATCTATTTTTTTCGAGCTTTTGCTTTTGCCCTGTTTTGCTTTGCTCTTTCGGCTCTTGCAAGACGGTCGGCTTTTTGTCTTTCTTTTTCTGCAATAAGCCTTAATTCCTTTTCAGTCTCATATGCCACAACTTGTGCATCAAATTTTCCATGAACGTTATCAAAAAATGCATTAATTGTCTCCCTATAAAAATGCAAGAAAACCAAATGGAAAATACCATAAGCTATACCAATTAAACATAGAATATGATACATCTTTAATGGACCTAAAACATTTTCTTCATGTCTGAAAAATTCACTTAAAAATCTTGTTGCTGAATACAATATCATATATATTGGGAATACTGTTCCAACTTTTGCTTTTTTTCTATACCACAATAAGAACAAGAAAATCAACAAAGCCCATATTGCTTCTATCATTTGAACCGGAACTTGATTGCCCGGATGGTTAGGATGGTAATTATATGGGCCGTTCTCCCACGGAATTCCCCAACAACAGCCAGCACAATAACAAGATAGTTTTACAAAGAACAAGTGCACTGGCAAATACATTGTTGATATATCTAAAATTTTTAACGTATTAGCCATAATCAATAATGACAGAACAATCCAAAAGAATAAAACTGTTAACAACATTCCAAAATAATTTGCCCCAGTGCCTATAAACTCACCAAAAGAGCGGTTAAAATTTCCTACTGCTAAATCTATGATTTGGGCTGCTAAATAAGACTCTAATAAAAATAAAAGAATTTCAAATATTTTCCCTAAATTTTTATTGATTTTTGCTGTTTCAAATATAATTTTTCTAGAAAACAATCCCATCGCGTTACGCTTGGCTTTATAATAAAACAATGTTGAAAACAACATTGTATAATATGCTACATAACCAAAAAAGTCATATATAAACTTATCCCCTATATAAATTCTATGCAAAAATCTCACCTCACATTGTGTTTTTAATTATATCACATATTTATTGCCTTTTCAAGCACCCCAAATTCCACTTTTTGCGTTTTTATTTAACTTCATTCGCCCTATAAACTTGCTTTATTTGTCGAATTAAGTTATAATTTATCGAAAAGGAGTGGATAATATGCTATCAATGTTTTTTGCTGTTCTTGAAAATCCTGATGATGAACCATTATTTGATATTTTCTATAACAAATATCATGGACTGGTATATCATATTGCTTATGACCATGTGAAAAACAGAGAGTCTGCTGAAGATTGCACACAAGAAGTATTTTTACAGTTGGCAAAGAATTTTCATAACATCAACAAAGATTTCAACGATAAAAGTGTATTGAACTATGTCAGAATTGTTTCAAAAAACATAGCTATAGATACTTATCGCAAAGACAAAAAACATGCTAACCGCGTTGTTGAAGCCGATGTTACAGACATTCGCGGTTTAACAGAAAGAGATTTTGATATTTTTGATGAAATGGAATTAAAAGATGCAATTAATAGTTTGTCACCAGAAATTCAAAATGTTTTCTATTTAAAATATGTATGTAATTATACCGGCGAAGAAATCAGCAAAGCATTAAACATCTCAAAACCACTTGTTAGAAAAAGATGTATGCTTGGTATGCAACGCGTAAAAGCTTATCTTGAGGGTGAAAAAAATGAGTAAATTTGCAAAAGCGTGTATTCTTTCTTATGAAGAATGGGTTGCAACTATCCCCGAAGAATTGCCCGAACCTGAATATAGTAAAAAGCACATCAGACGTATGAATGCGCTCAAAAACAAAATGCGTGGTAATGTTTATCACCATTTCACAACGAAGACAATCAGAGTTATGCTTATTGCTGCGATACTTTTAGCATTCCTGATGACTGCATTTGTATTCCCATCTTCAAGAGAAGCATTTATGGATAATTTCAATATTGCAAGCAGATATCAGATGACAAAAGAGAACAAAAACTCTGTGCCTGACAACATAACAGTAGGTTACATACCAGAAGGATTTGAGTTGGAGAGTAAAGATAATTCTTCAAAAATGTCTTACTACAAATACACCTCCCTTGACAACTCGACATTTACCGTATATAAATCAGCATCTTCTGGTGAAATTGATTTTGATACAGAAAATCTCGAAACAAAAAATATGACCATTAATAATATTGATTATATGTATGGAACAGATGCTTTTGGC
>JAZNJP010000250.1:0-2631 GCA_045578125.1 Candidatus Gastranaerophilales bacterium
CAATTCCTTGTGCAATAATTAGAAAATTCAATCAAACCCCTTAGATGAACCTCGTCGCCTTTATATTCTTTTCTTGTTTTATCTGCTTTTTCTCGTAATTCATCAAAGTTTGAATTATCTGATAAAAGCTCGATTATTTCTTTTTTGTTCATATAAAAATTTTACTCTAAAAATAATAAAAAAAACGACCTTATCGGTCGTGATGGATAGAATTAGTATTACGGAGTTTATAGAGGAGTTTACGATTTTATAATGACCCTCAAGAAAAAAGATTGCTTATTTTTTGTTATTTCTTGTCAAATTTTTTACAAAACTTTACATTTTAGCGAAAAAGCAGAATTTGCTTGATTTTAGAATTTCTTTATTGTATTCTGATTTAAGATTTCGAAGCGGTTTGGTATGCCGCAAGAGTCTAAAGACACAAAACAAAGGAGAAGTAAAATGCCAAAAATGAAAACACACAGGTCTGCTGCAAAGCGCTACAAAGTGACTGCATCAGGCAAAATTATGCGCCGCCTCTCTGGCAAAGGTCACCTTCTTGCACATAAATCATCTGCAAGAAAAAACAAGTTATCACAAATGGGCGAAATCTTTGAAGGAAACATTGCAATGGTTTCTAAAGAATTGCCATATAAAAAGTATTCAAGATAAGGAAGGTGAAATATGAGAGTTAAACGCGGTAACGTTTTAAGAAAAAGACACAAAAAGATTTTAAAATTAGCTAAAGGCTTTGTTGGTGCAAGAAGCAGAATTTTTAAAGTTGCAAATTGCGCTGTTATGAAAGCTCTTAAATATCAATACAGAGACAGACGCAATCTTAAAAGATCTATGCGCTCACTTTGGATTGTTAGAATTAACGCAGCAGTTCGCGAATATGGAATTTCTTATTCTAGATTTGCCAACTTGCTTAAAAAAGCTGATATCCAAATCAACAGAAAAATGCTTGCCGAGCTTGCAGTTAATGAACCAGAAGCATTCAAAGTTGTTGTTGATACAGCACTTAAAGCTGCAAAATAGTTTTTAATAAAATCTAAATTAAAAATACCCTCTTTTTTAAGGAGGGTATTTTATTGTCTAATTTTTAAGTCCTTTTAAAATTGCTTCGGTTATATTTTTAACAGGCACTAAATCAAGTTCTATATTCCCTAGCTTCTTTTGCATTTCTGGTGTAATTTTTGGAACTATTGCTTTTTTGAAGCCTAGTTTTTTTGCTTCCAATAATCTTTTTTCAAGGTTGGTGACGTATCTAATTTCACCTGTTAAACCAATTTCTCCAACAAACACGCAATCATAAGGAACAACAATATCTCTATGGCTTGCGATAATTGCAATAGCACAGGCAAGGTCAATTGCGGGTTCGTTCACTTGGATTCCGCCAATAATATTCACATAAACATCGTGATGTGAAAGATTTAAGCCAACTTTCTTTTCGAGCACCGCAAGAATTTGAAGAAGTCTGTTGTAATCAACTCCACGTGCTACACGCCGCGGTTGAGGATATGGCGTTGTGCCAGTTAGTGCTTGAAGTTCTAGAAGAAGAGTTTTTGTACCTTCTAAAACAGGGACTATTGTTGTTCCTGCGACATTTTGTTCTTCTCTATCTTTTAAAAATATCTCAGATAAATTTTTTACTTCCTGAAGTCCGTCTTCACTCATTTCAAAAACCGCAATTTCATTCGTTGAACCAAAGCGGTTTTTTATTGTGCGAAGTGTTCTATATGTTTTATATTTATCGCCTTCAAAGTTTATTACACAATCCACCATATGTTCTAAAACCTTGGGGCCTGCAATGTTACCGTCTTTTGTAACATGCCCTATGACAGTTGTTGTGATGTTTTTTTGTTTGGCAATTTTCATTAAAATATTTGTACTTTCCCTAATTTGAGAAACCGTGCCAATTGATGCCTCAATAATTGATGTGAATATTGATTGAATGCTATCTATAACTAAGAAATCTGGCTTTATTTCATCTAGCATATTCACAATATTTTCTAGGCAATTTTCGGAACTTAAATAAAGATTATTTGTTTCAATCTTCAATCTTTTTGCTCTTTGTTTAACTTGGTTTGTGCTCTCTTCGGCGCAAATGTATAAAACTTTTATGCCAGAATTTGCAATATGCCCCATTGTTTGTAAAAGTAAAGTTGATTTTCCAATTCCAGGGTCTCCTGCAAGAAGTGTTAGAGAGCCTGTTGTATAGCCGCGCCCTAAAACTCTGTCAAATTCCCCAAAGCCAGTTTGGATATAAGTTTTTTCATCTTTTATAGGCTCGGACAGTGTAGTATATTTTATTTCTTGAAAACGAATTGCATTTTGTTGGTTTTTAATGGTTGGTTGTTTTTCTTCGAATTCTTCAATAAAAGTTGAAAATTCACCACAATCTGGACATTTCCCTAAAAAACTTGCACTAGTGTATCCGCAAGAACTACACACCCATTTTGATTTCATTTTTGCCATACTCATTAGTATAGCCTAAAAAACTTGATATTCAATCAAAAAAATTGTATTATAGACTAAGGATTTTAAGGAAAATTACAATGGATATTCGTTCTCAAATTTTAGTAGCAATTATGCTTGGTTTAAAGAGGAATTGGCATATATTATTTGGTCTTATTGCAGGTATTGTGGTTG
>JAZNJP010000251.1:0-11327 GCA_045578125.1 Candidatus Gastranaerophilales bacterium
CAATTCACGGCTCATTCAATTTCTGTAACCATTGCATTTGCTCTTATAACTTTATTCCATGTGGTTCTTGGTGAATTAATGCCAAAATCTGTGGCGCTTCAATATACGGAAAAAACAGTTTTAATTATTGCTCGTCCACTCGCTTGGATGACAAAACTCTTTACCCCATTCATTTGGCTTTTAAATGGTTGCGGTAATTTAATGCTCTCGTTGTTTAAAATTCCACCTGCACATGCTGAGCATATGGTGTGTTCCGTTGAAGAAATAGATATGATTATTGATGCTTCTCATAAGGAAGGTGTTTTAAATGACACAGAAAAAGAAGTGTTGCAAAATGTGTTCAAGTTTTCTGATATTCAAGCAAAACAAGTTATGGTTCCAAGACCTGATGTTGTTGCAATTCCTGTCGATATAGAAATTGATGAACTAAATAAAATAATCCTTGAAAATCAATACACAAGATATCCAGTTTACGAGGAAGATTTAGACCATGTTTTGGGTATTTTGCATGTTAAAGATATTTACCCACTTGTTTTAAATGGCGCTGAAATCAAGCTTAAGGATATTATTAGAAAATCGATGCTTGTTCCAGAAACAGTTACCATGGATAATCTTCTTATTGAGTTTAAAGAAAAAAAATCTCAAATGGCAATAATTTTTGATGAATTTGGCGGCACAAGTGGAATTATTACCCTTGAAGATGTTTTTGAAGAAGTGTTTGGCGAAGTGCAAGACGAATTTGACGAAGAAGAGTCGGAAATTAAACAAATCCAAGAAAATGAATATGTTGCAAATGCAATGTTCAGACTCGATGAATTTAACGAATATTTTGAAACAGAAGAATTTGCTGACATTTTGGAAGATGACGATGTAGAAACTCTCGGCGGTGTTGTAATGAAGCATTTAGGAAGAGTTGCAGAAGTTAATGACGAAGTTACGGTCGGCGATTTTACATTCAGAGTTTTAGAAGTTGATGGCGCTCGCATTGTGAAAGTTAAAATCGTAAAGCAAATTCGTGAACAAATCGAAACACAGCAAGAGATTTAATTGATTTTTTCCCCCAAAAGTACGATGTCTTGATTTTTTATGTGTGATACTTTACATAGAGTAGAGAATAGAGGTTGTGCTATGGAAAGAATTTCCCCGTTGAGAGCGAGTTTAGATGCTTTTAACAAGTTTAAAAATCTAAGAAAAGAAACAAAAATTGGCACTTGTGCTGATAAAGTTAATACAAATCCTTTTGGCATTACATTTAAAGGTACTATTCTTCAAATGGATGTTTTTGAATCTGCTAAAAAGATTGCACCAAAAGGTAATATTTTCCAAGATAAAATTAGAGATATTTCTAAATTGACTGCAAGTGCTTGGACTGCAACTTTAAATAAAGTTGATAATTTTAAAACAACTGTAAGAGAATTTGCGCATAATATTAAAGAAGGTGCAACAACATTTATAACAAGAGTTTCTGACACCCTAAATCAAGATATTACTTTTGATTATTTTACACACAATGTTTCAAGACTTCGCAAAAAACCAATTGGCGAACTTGAAGATATGTTCAGGACGGAATTGAAAGTGATAGGAGCGTAAACTATGAGAAGAATTACAAATGTTATTGAAGCTATTTCAAAACACGAAGACGAACGCGAAGCTCTTAGAATTTTAGAAGAATTAGGCACAAATTCTCCATCTGATGATGTTAGAGAAATTGTTAGCAGATTTCTTGTTAGAAAAAATACAACTGATTTTCTCAAACTAGCGATTGTAAATAAAGGAAAAGGCATTAATGATATGAGCGCTCGTGTTGCAATGTCAACAATTAATGAGCTTTTAACTTTAACCGACAAAACTGAAGCAATGAGAATTTTAGACGAAACAATTGCTGAACATTCAGAAAAAGAAGTTCAAGACACAGCAAGAAGTGTGAAAGCTCTTATGTGCTTTGGTGCTTAATCAAATTTATATATTTAAAAAAGACCTCAATATTGAGGTCTTTTTTTATGTGTTATATATTACAACTTTGTTTCTGCCTGTTTCTTTTGCGGTGTATAGGGCTTTATCTGCGTTTTTATATAGAACAGCAGGGTCTTCTTCTGTTCTGTCAAATTCATTTACCCCAAGCGAGATTGTAACTGAAATTTCGTCAACACCTTCAATGTTAAAGTCAGAAATATCAATTTTTTTCTTCTCAACAGCTGCGCGCAATCTTTGAGCCACTTTTGCTGCCTCTTCTTTTTCTGTGTAAGGAAGAATTATGCTAAATTCTTCACCGCCATATCTTGAAGCGATATCATATTCACGAATTTCTTTTTGTATAATTTTTGATACATTTTTAAGAACCAAATCGCCAACCGCGTGTCCGTATGTGTCGTTTACGCTTTTAAAGTGGTCAATATCCATCATAATTGCGCAAAGTGATGAATTTTGTCTTTTAGCTGTTGCAATTTCTTGTTTTAAACGAATTTCAAATTGTCTGCGGTTGTTAATTCCTGTTAGAGCGTCAAGAGTAGCGTCTTTTAGGATTTTTCCGTTTTTCATGGCCGTTGAAATTGTAAGGCTCACTTGTTTTGAAATTTCAAGAAGCATAAGTTCTTCTTGCTTGTTTAATTTTTCAAAATGATTATGTGCAACAATAGCGCCTAGCACTTTTTCATCGCACATAAGCGGGAAGACACCAGTTTTTTCGTCAATTACAGGTTTGCCTTTTGATGTAATTTTTAATAAATTGTTTTGAATTTCTCCCGAAATACACCTTGTTGGCCAAGCAAGTTTATACTCTTTTTTGTGTGCGTTTTTGAGAAAAATATAAACTAGGTGGTCTTCAATTAAGCTATCTATCATTTCGCCAATGATTGGAAGAATATACTTTAGTTCATATTGCGTTTCAACAATTTTGGCGATATTTTTCATTGTTTGGTAGTATTTAATGCTTTTGAGTAAAGATTTTCTTTCTTTTAAGTTGGTAATCGCCATATTAACAATTTTTTGCGCAACTTCAAGGGTGCTTTTATCTTTGCAATTTTTTTCCAAGTTTAAAAATTTATCAAATAAAACTGTTTCGTCTTTTGATTGTTTTATTAATTCGAATAAATTTCCTAAAAATTCAGTGTTCATTTTTAATTCTTTTTCTTCCCTTTTTTCTTGCTTTGATGGTATTCTTTAAGCGCACATTTTTTGAAGTTTTCAATCATTGCTTTGTCTAGTTCATCAGAGACCACAAGAACGCCATTAATGTATGTTACTTCGCTCGTAAGCGCGTCTGATTCTTCTTGAATATGTTGGACCAGGTAATTATAATCGTTTTTAGCTGCAATTTTAACCATTGTGTTATTTAGCATGTCGTAAATATATCTTGTTTTATCTCCTTCGCCATTGGCATCAAGAATTAATCCTGCTTTTCTAAATTCATCGTAAGATTCAGTATATTTTTTGACAGTTCTAAGCATTAGGGCGAGATTGTAGTGCGCCTGATAGTTAAGTGGTGCGATTTCAATTGCTTTACAATAGTTTTCGCCTGCGTTTATATAATTGCCTAGCAAATGTTCTACAAGCGCTAGATTATAATATGTTTCGTAATCTTTTTTAATTTCAAGTGCTTTATTGTAAGCTTCTGCGGAATTTTCAAGACATCTTCTTCTCTCTATCGGACTTTGTGTTGCAAGTAATGATTTTTTACGCCAAGCAATTCCGAGATTGTAGTATGCAACACCAGTGTTGTGTTTGAATGTTGATTTGTTGTCTACAATAAATGGGATGTAAGACCATTTTCTAGGTTTTTTCTCAATTGCGGTTGTATATTCTTCAATTGCCTTGTCATAGTCTAAGAGCGCATTTGTGAGCACAATTGCATAATTTATTCTCGCAATTTGATAATATGGGTTAACTTCAAGAGCAGCTCTATATTGTTCTGTTGCAGATAGATAATCTTCATACATTACGTAAATATTTGCAAGATTGTATTTAGCCCTATAATGTTTTGGGTGGAGTCTTATGCCATATTGATAAGAGACAATTGCTTTGTGAATTTCTCTATTTTTATAGTGTTTATCGCCTTGCCAAATCCAATAGAAACCTTGTGCTCTATCTAGCATCGTTTTATAAAAATCTTTGCAGAAATAGATGCTTAAAGCAAAAGCACACACTAAGAATAAAAGTAAAAAGTTGAAATATTTTGTTCTAAAAAACTTCATCAGCTCCCCTTCTTTATTTATTATAACTGCAAAGTGTGATTTAGTGAAGGGCTAATCATTAGTATAAATGAACATTTTTTGCTTTTTTATTATAAAATATTGTTTAAGAAATATTTTGAAAAGAAAAGAGGAAAATTTTGTTAAAGTGTGGAATAGTAGGACTCCCAAACGTTGGAAAATCAACCCTATTTAATGCGCTTACATCTTCAAAAAATGCTCAAAGCGCAAATTATCCGTTCTGTACAATTGACCCAAATGTGGGCGTTGTTACAGTTCCAGATGAAAGGCTTGATACTCTTGCAAAAATTGTGAAAACAACAGTGACTGTGCCTACAAGTATTGAATTTGTGGATATTGCAGGGCTTGTTAAAGGTGCAAGCAAGGGGGAAGGGCTTGGCAACCAGTTTTTAGCAAACATCAGAGAATGTGATGCAATAATTCAAGTTGTGAGATGTTTTGAAGATGAAAACACAATCCATGTTGAAGGGAAAATTGACCCACTTGATGATATTGAAGTAATTAACACGGAACTTGCTCTTGCTGATATGACTTCTCTTGAAAATAGACAAAAAAGAGTTTTGAAACAATATAAAGCTGGTGAAAAAGAAGCGGTTATTGAGTATGAAGCTATTGAAAAGGTTCTCAAACTTCTTCAAGATGTTTCTTTTATTTCGCTTGATGATTTTACAGAAGATGAGAAAAAAGCACTAAAATCAATGAACTTGCTTATGACAAAGCCAGTAATTTATTGCGCAAACGTGGCGGAAGATGATATTGCAACAGGTAATGAATATACTGAACGTGTTCAAAAATATGCTGATGAACATAATGCCCAAATGGTTATAATTTCGGCGCAAATTGAAGCCGAGCTTGTTGAGCTTGGTGAAGCTGAAGCAAAAAATTATTTGTCAGAGCTTGGTGTTGAATCATCAGGTATTGAAAAAATGATTAAATCAGCATATGACTTACTCAACCTTAGAACATATATTACGGCTGGCGAAAAAGAGGTTAGGGCTTGGACAATTAAAAAAGGCATGAAAGCTCCTGCGGCAGCTGGCGTTATTCACACAGACTTTGAAAAAGGTTTCATTAGGGCGGAAGTTGTAAGCTATGATGATTTTGTTGCATCAAATGGTTGGCAAGGCTCTAGAGAAAAAGGGCTTGCAAGGCTTGAAGGTAAAGAATATATTGTTCAAGATGGCGATGTGATGTTATTTAGATTTAATAACTAAAATTTTTTGCATATTAAAAAACCGCTCCTGAAAGAGCGGTTTTTTAATGACTTTTAAGCTTCTTGTGGGATTAAAATATCGTAACCATTTTCTCTTAAGAATTTTTCTCTTTTTGCTTCTTTTAAATCTTCTTCTACCATTTCAGAAATTAAAGCAGCTAAATCATATTTTGGCTCCCAGCCAAGTTTTTTTCTTGCTTTTGCGCTATCGCCTAGGAGCAAATCAACTTCGGTTGGTCTAAAGTATTTTGGGTCAACTTCAATTATCACGCGACCCGTTTCTTTATCATATGCTTTTTCTTCGACCCCTTCGCCACGGAATTCAATTTCCATGCCTGCTTTTTTGAATGCTTGTAGGCAAAAATCCCTGATAGTTGTTGTGACGCCTGTTGCAAGAACAAAATCTTCAGGTTTTTCTTGTTGCAAAATTCTCCACATGCCTTCAACATAATCTCTTGCGTGTCCCCAGTCTCTTTTTGAAGAAAGGTTGCCAAGATATAATTTTTCTTCTAGACCCAATTTAATTCTTGCAGCTGCACGAGTGATTTTTCTTGTAACGAAAGTTTCACCTCTTCTTGGAGATTCATGGTTAAATAAAATGCCGTTAGATGCAAAAATATTGTAACCTTCTCTATAGTTTACGCAAATCCAATAAGCATATAGCTTGGCTGCAGCATATGGTGAACGTGGGTAAAATGGAGTTGTTTCTCTTTGTGGTGTTTCTTGAACAAGACCAAAAAGCTCAGAAGTTGAAGCTTGGTAGAATTTTGTTTTCTTTTCGAGCCCTAAAATTCTAATTGCTTCAAGAAGTCTCAATGTTCCTAATCCATCTGCGTTTGCTGTGTATTCAGGGCAATCGAACGAAACTTTAACATGTGATTGCGCTGCAAGGTTATAAATCTCATCAGGTTGGATTTCTTGAATTAGCCTGATTAAATTTGTCGAATCTGTTAAATCGCCATAATGAAGCTTAAGACGAGCATCTTTATTATGTATATCTTGGTATAAGTGGTCAATTCTTGAAGTATTAAAAGAACTGGATCTTCTTTTCATACCATGAACCATATAACCTTTTTCAAGTAATAATTCTGCAAGATAGCTTCCATCTTGACCAGTAATACCCGTTATAAGTGCAACTTTTCCCATAAAATTCTCCATTTTCTTTACTTCATTGTATAATAAACACAGTTTTTGGGGCAAATTTTTTTATTTTTGCGTTTTAAAATGGCATAACATCATAGGATTAAATAAATGATTAACAAAATTCAAACTCCGCATATTTCTTTTGGAACAAAGCAATTAGAAACAAAACAAGAGCCTAAAAAGAAAGACAAAAGGTTTTTGAGCAATATTGACAAATATGTAAAAAATTCAGCAGATATGAATGATACAATAACTGTTCCAAGAACAATATTTAAAGGTTATTTAGGCGTTATGGCTGGAACTTCGTTAATAACACTCGGAAGTTTGATTAAAAAACCTACAAACGCTTTTGCAAGAGTTTTAAAAATTGCAGGAACACTTGCTTCTCTATATGGTACTTATGCTTTCGTTAGACCATTTTTAATTAAAGAAAAACAAGTCGTTCCGCCAACTAAAATAGAAGAACAAAAAAAAGAAGCCCCAAAACCTTCAGAAAAAACATATAAACTTGTTGAAGTCGAGCAAGCTAAATAGTTCCAATTTTTAATATTTTTCATGCTAAAATACTCTTGATGGCAAAGGAGAGTGTATGAAGAATTTTTTGAAATATTTTGGTTTTAGTGCGTTAGGTTTGCTTGCCGCTCTATATTTGGTGTTTTTATTTGTTTTACCAAATGTTATTCATCTTGAAGATTATACGCAAGTTGCGAATGATTTCTTAAAGAAAAATTATGGGATGTCTTTTTCTTGGAAAAATCCTAAAATTACGACAAACCCTTTGCTCTCTATTGGTTTAAAAGCGCAAGATGTTAAAATTTTGATGCCAGATGGTTCTACTTTGTTCTCAACTGATGCCATAAAAACAAGAGTTGCTCTTCCATCTTTATTTGCGCTCACTGTAAAAGTTTCTTGCATTGAGCTTGATAAACCTTTTATTAACATTGAATCGAACATTGAAAAAGGAAAAAAGCAATATAAAATTGTGCGTTTGATTGAACAGATATATAACAACAACACAAAATTTCTCCAAGAAGGTGTGAAGGATAACGAAGAGGAGACGAATTTCTCTTGGATTAGAATAAAAGTTCCAAATGTAAAATTGAATAATTATGCTATTCAGGTAAAAGACACAAAAACAAACGAAAACCTTGTATTTTCAGGCGAAGAGTTAAGAGCAGGTTATTTTAATGGCAAAAATGTTAAAGTTAAAACAATAGCCGAGTTGAAGCTTAATGACAAAAAAATGGTTGGTTTTGATTTGGATATTAATTCAGCATTGCCTCAACCAACTCCTAAAGATGAAGAAGATGACAAACTCTATATGCTTCAAATTCCATACTATGACTTGATCGGCATGTATAAAAATTACAATGTTAAAGCAAATGTTTCATCAAAACTTAAAATTAAAAACACTCGCCGAGGCTTTGTTTCTTGCGGGCATTTAAATGTTGATGATTTTGAATACAATCTAGCTTCATATACTCTTCCTAAGAGTTATTTCCATACTGAATTTTTAGGTAAAAAATTAAAATTTGATTCAAATATTTACTTATCTAAAAAAGACAAGGCTCAAATTATGGCGTTTGTTCGCTATGGCAGATTCAAAGGTTTAAATTTAACAGTTAAAACAGATAAAATTAAAATTGCAGATTTAATTAAGCTTGCGCATTCTGCGCTTAATGCTTCACATATTCATAATAACCTTAATGCCTTAAGCACGGAAGGTTATATTCAATCTGATTTCAATTTAAGGGCAACAAGAAGAAGAGTAAAATCTCAAGGTTATTTCAAAATTGATAATGGTTGGGCGAAGTTTAAAACATCCCCTCTTAAAATTGCAGATTTAAATTCTGACATTTTATTTAATGGTGATGAAATAAAAATTGCTAACACTAATATTTTGATTAACGATACTAAGTTTAATCTTAAGGGGACAATTGATTCTAAAACAAACACAAATCTTGCTTTTGACTTGGAAAATTTACCTCTTAGCAAATTGTTCGTAGCGCTTGCAGAACCTGTAGTTAGAAGAAACTATGCAGTAAAATCAGGTTCCCTATATTTGAAAGGCACGGCACTTGGCAAATTCAAGAAAATGAATACAAACATCAATCTTGATGTGAAAAATTTAAACATTGCAGATAGGCTTAATAATTTAGAAATTAAAAATTCCAATTTTACAACAAAATTTGAACAAATTGGGAATAAATACACTGGTAAACTTTCAAACTCAGATTTCCAAGTGCTTTTGAAGAATTTTAATTCCTCACTTCTGATGGAAAAATTAAACATTGTATTTGATAAAGATAAAATTCAGCTTGAGCCAACTCGTCTTAATTTTAACAAAAATTCTAAAATAAAATTTGAAGGCGCAATTTCTGATTATGCTAAAAAACCGCTCTATGATTTTAAATCTGAAGGTTTGATTTCAACTGATGACCTTCAAACATTTTTAGGGGAAGAAAGTGCTGTTTTCTTTGATAAAAAAGGTAATTTGCCACTTTTGATGACATTTAGTGGGGATAACAAAAAACAAACATTAGATACAACAATTTTTGCAAACCATGCAAATTATATCACCCCTTTTGATATGGCTATTTTAAAAGGAAGGGAGACTGAACTAAAATTCCTTGCCGATTTTAAGGGAAGCAGAATAAAAATTAAAGATACAGGGTTGTCTATTATAGAAAGAGTCCCTTCTGAAAAAGATGAGGATAAAATTGATATTGTTAGAACACCTGTTTTGAAAGCCTCAGGAACATTTGAAGGCGAAGACATCAATTTACTTCAAATTGCTCTGCCAACAAAACTCGCAGGTTCTATTGTGGCATTTGATAACTCTAAATTTGATGTTGCAGGCAAGCTTTTAATTACAGGGAAGGCTTCTAATCCTCACTTTAGAGGTGGTTTTAATGTGGCGGGGGTTGTTATCCCGCAATTGAGAACTAAGCTTGATGAGCTTAATTTATCATTCCTTGGAACAAAGCTTGATTTAGCGCTTCGCACTCTTGATTTAGATAATTCAAAAATTAATATGTCACTAAAAATGCCAGTGCTCCCTCAAAATGGCAATATGGTTATCGAGAATTTTAACCTTGATTCAAGATTTATTGATGTAGATAAAGTTTTGAAAATTTTAGATGATTTTGCAAAAATTACTGCGCCAAAAAATAAAAAAGTGGCGCAAAATACGCAAGTGAAAAATTCGCAACCTCAAGATATCCCTGTGATTTTACAAAAGGGAAGAATTTTTATTTGGGGCTTAAAAACAGGCGACATTCGAGTTCGCGCAATTCGCTCCAGACTTGCACTTAGAAAAAACATTCTTTATTTGAATAATCTTGTTGCAAGAGCATTTAAAGGAAGAGTGAGTGGAGATATTTCTGTTAATCTTCTAAATTCTAAGCTCGGAATAAAGCTCGCTGGTTCAGGGCTTGATACAGAAAAAGCGCTTTTGGATGCAGCAAAGATAAAAGATGCAATTTCAGGAACACTTGATTTTGATGCTGATATTTCGCTTCAAGGCGCAACATATGAAGAGCAGATGAAATCTCTTGCTGGTGATGTTAATTTCACCATAAGTAAAGGTCAATTTGGACCTTTTGGTAGATTGGAAAATTTAATTCTTGCTGAAAACATTAGAAATTCTGAATTTTTTCAAACCGCTTTAGGCTCTGTAATTAATTCCCTTGCCTCAATTGACACATCTCATTTTGAAAAGCTTGTTGGCGTAATTAACTTTAAAGACGGTATAGTGAACCTTGATGCTATGGATTCAACAGGAAACACTGTTTCGTTTAATATTTTTGGCAACGTTGATATTTTGGCTAATACAGCGGACATCAGATTTAGAGGACGCCTTGCTTCAATGGTTTCAGATGCACTAGGTCCAATTGCGGCAGTTAACCCAATAAATTTAATCAAAAACACTCCGGGGCTAAATGTTGCAATGCAAAAAGCATTTTTCTTGTTCTGTGAAGAAGTAACGCAAGAAGAAATGGATAAAATTCCAGATTTTGCATCAAATGCTAAAGACTATAACGCAACTAAATTCCAAATTATATTGCGTGGCGATTTAGCTAAACCATTAACTCTTGTAAAATCATTCAAATGGTTAGCACTTGCAACAGATATTGGTCAGGCTCAAGAATTTGCGTCACTATTAATTGATGAAGAAAATGACACTCCAGCTGAAATCAGGGCGAAGAAAAAAGCCATAAGAGAAAAAGAGAAAAATAGCAAAAAATAATCTTCACAAGACTTAAAACCATATAGGTTTTAGATATGAAGATTTTAAAAATACAAAATAATTATAGAGTAAATAATCAAGTTAAATCTTGCTCAAAGGCAGTGGATATTAAAAAAGATGCTTCGAGCAAGATTTCTTTTGCGGGCAATTTGGATAGCACATATCATATTGTTGGCATTGCAAAACCTTTTTTTATGGCAGTTGTTGCAAATATTGAACCAGATAATGAAACAAGAAATGATTATCTAACACTTGCAAGTGTTGAAGATGAATATTCGCCAGAGAGAGCTCTTGCAATTTTGAATATTTACGGAATGCACAAGAATATAAACGAAGAAGCCTTACATTCAACCTCTAAATATCAAAATGCTGACAAAGAAACAAAAACAAAATACGACAAAAATTCTGCATGCAATGCTCTTATGCTTGCATCTAGAACAGTTGATTTATGTTCGAAAAAAGGTGTGGCAAAAATAGATACAACAAATTTATCAATTGCCATGAATGTGGCACG
>JAZNJP010000252.1:0-3281 GCA_045578125.1 Candidatus Gastranaerophilales bacterium
AAAAAGCATTGCTGTTAGAGTGACTCTTCAAAACGATAAAGAAACCTTGAAAGACACTCAGATTGACACTGAAATAACTAAAATCCGCACAGCATTAGAAAAAACTGTTCCAAGTTTAAAATTAAGATAATTCTGATATAATTTTCTTATGGCAGATGAAGATAAGCAGTTTGAGGCGAGCCAGCAGAAGTTGGAAAAAGCCAGAAAAGAAGGTTCTGTTGTAAAATCAAAAGATTTTTCAACAGCGGTTACCTTGCTTGTTGTGTTTATTGGAATTTTTCAACTAGCCCCATTTATATGGGACCAAATTACTAGATTATTTACTCTTTTGTATCAACAAATTCCAAATGCACACATTGAAACAATTGGTTTAAGCTATATTCTATTTATCGCAGTTATTCCGCTACTTTTAATTATTGGACCAGTTCTTTTTCTTGCTTGGTTTATGGCAATTATCACAGACCTTATTCAAGTTGGACCATTGTTCACAACAAAACCACTTGAACCTAGCTTTGAAAAATTAAACCCAACAAAATATTTCAAAAACCTAATGAACCCAAAAACACTCTTTGAACTTGTAAAAAACATTGTTAAAGTTGCACTCCTTGGGCTTATCGGTTGGGTGACTTATCAGGCACACTTCCCTGGTATTTTACAACTTGCACAAATTGACAATCAATTTGCGGTTATGATTGCATTTGGGAAACTAATTACAGACTTTATAACAAAAGCTATGATTGCTTTTTTAGTTATAAGTGCCGCAGATTATATGGTTATCAAATGGAAATTCTTGCAAGACCAAAAAATGTCTTTTAAAGAATTAAAAGATGAATACAAAAACTCCGAAGGCGACCCGCATGTGAAGGCTGCACTGCGCCAAAAAAGACAACAACTGTTGCAAAAAAGCATGATGGACGCAGTCCCAGATGCAGATTTTGTTGTCACAAACCCATCTCACATTGCTTGCGCTCTAAAATATAACCAACAAGAAAACGAATCACCAGTGCTCCTTGCAAAAGGTAGTGAGCTTTTTGCCAAAAAAATTGTTGAAATTGCCAACGAACATAATATTCCAATCGTTGAAAACCCGCCAGTTGCAAGAGCAATCTTCAGGCTTGTTGATATCAATCGCGAAATTCCACCTAATTTATACAAAGCGGTTGCTGAAATATTGATTTTTGTTTACGGCTTAAAAAAGCAAAGAGAAGACAATCTCAAAATGCAAAAAAGAAATAAATAAAAATTAAAAAGCTTGAGTATATCAGGCTTTTTATATATAATAAAAATAAGAAAACGGAGAAAACAATGGATATATTTGCGGTAATAGGAACAATTTTAGGCATATCGATGATTCTTATCGGTATGATTATGGAAGGCGGGAATATTGCCCAAATTATGCAAATTACAGCAGCTTTTATTGTTGTTGGCGGAACGCTTGGTGCTGTTGTTTTAAGTTTTCCAATTGGCACTCTTGTTAGCGCCATCAAACTGTTAAATGTAGTTTATTTTATGATGCCTCCAAAATTTGAACCGCTCATAGCTGAAATTGTTGACTTTAGCCAAAAAGCAAGAAAAGAAGGCGTTGTGGCGTTGGAAAAACTTGCCAAAAGCGCGTCTGATCCACTTCTCACAACCGGACTTGAAGCGGTCGCAGATGGTGCTGACCCAGCACTTGTTAAAAGTATTTTAGAAGCACAAGTTAATGAACTCGAAAAATATGTCGCATCAGGTGCTAAAGTTTGGGAATCTGCTGGTGGTTACGCACCAACGTTAGGTATCATTGGTGCGGTTATGGGCTTAATTCAAGTTATGCAAAACTTAACTGACCCATCAAAACTTGGCGCAGGTATTGCGGTTGCATTTGTTGCAACAATTTACGGTCTATTTGTCGCAAACTTATGGACAATTCCATTTTCAACAAGAATTAAAGTAAAATACGCTGAAATTTTCAAAGCAAAAGAAATAATTATTGAAGGCGTTATGGCAATTCAAGCAGGTGAAAGCCCAGCATTTATTGAAAGAAAATTAAGCGCATATATTATCGACGAAAAACCTAAAAAATCAGGTAAAGAGGGCTAATTTAGTTGGCAAAGAAGAAAAAACATGAAGAGCATGAAAATCTAGAACGTTGGCTTGTGTCTTACGCCGATTTTATGACACTATTATTTGCGACATTTGTTGTGTTGTATGCCCTTTCTCAAACAGATGTAAACGAATTCAAAAAACTTGAAGAAACAATTCGCTTGGCATTTTCAAGAAACTCACTTCTACAAGGGCAAGAAGGAGTATTGACTGGAACAGAAAATCCTTCACTTTTAGATAACGTTGGTATGGCGGGCGAGCCAAACCCACTTATGCTTGAATATATAAGCACAAAATACGAAGAAAATGCTTACAGTGAAATTAAAGACGAAATTGATGGTTTTAGACTAGATGGCGTTAAAACAATTATAGACAACAAAGGTTTAACTATTAGACTTCCTGAAAACATTTTGTATTTTGATTCAAACAGTGCCAGAATCACTCCTCAGGCAAGAAAAGTTTTACTTGAAGTAGGACAATCTATATTTTCAAGATTTCAAATTCACTTGATTAGAGTTGAAGGTCATACAGATTCGCTTCCAACTGGCCCAAGAAGCCAATACCCAAGCAATTGGGAACTCTCTGGAGCAAGAAGTTCCGCTGTAATTAATTTCTTTTTAGAAAACTTCCCAATGGACCCAAAAAACTTTATTTCAATAGGTTATGCTGACACTGTCCCAATTGACATCAAAAATCCAGCAAGTTCTAAAAATAGAAGAATTGAAATTGTTATTTTAAGAAACAGAAACAAAGCAATGCAGAATAATGATATTTTGTCTTTACTTGAGAAAAAATCAAAAACTAAAAACATAAAAAGTAATTATGCAAAAAAAGACGCAAGTAATATTATTGAAAACAAGGATTTAACATCACCCACGATATCAAAGCCAACAAAAGAATCTATTGAAATCAAAAACGATTTAGAAAACGAAAACTACAGATTAAACGAAGAGGAAGCAAGAAGCAGATATGCTCCAAGCTTTATGAAAAACACAAATGAAAGATGATAAAAAATATTTTTGTATATTCGGCGGTGGCGGAATAAGAGGCACAGCATACGTTGGTGCAGTGGAAGCACTTAATGAACTTGGAATTGAAATTGATGGTTGTGCAGGTTCATCTGTTGGCGCGGTTTTCGCAGGACTTTGGACAGTTGGCTACACAACCGAAGAATTAAAAGATTTATTCTATAAAACAAA
>JAZNJP010000253.1:0-6094 GCA_045578125.1 Candidatus Gastranaerophilales bacterium
ATTGGCGTTGCAGGTTCTCTAAAATGCGGTGACCAATTAAAACTATATTTAAAAATCGATGAAAATAACATAATTACTGACGCTAAATTTCAAACATTTGGTTGTGGTAGTGCAGTAGCATCTTCGAGCATATTAACCGAAATGGTAATAGGTAAAACTATTGAAGAAGCAAAAAAAATCACAAATAAAGAAATTGCAGAAATGCTTGGTGGTCTTCCTCCAGCAAAAATGCACTGTTCTGTTATGGGTAGAGAAGCGCTTGAAGCTGCGATTGCTAATTGGGAAAAAGTGGAGTTACCGGTGAAAGATAAAATTGTTTGTCAATGTTACGATGTGTCTTTAGGCGATATTACAAAATCAATTGAAGAAGGCGCAAGCACAGTTGATGAAGTAATGGAAAAAACAGGCGCTGGCATGGGTTGTATGAAATGCAGAAACTTTGTTAAAGATATCGTTAATAAGGAATTGCAAAAATAAATGAAACTTATTTATTTAGATAACAATGCAACAACAAAAGTTGATGAAAATGTGGTTAGTTCAATGCTCCCATATTTTTCAGAAAAATATGGTAACCCTTCAAGTATTTATGACTTAGCGCATATTTCGCACGATGCTATCCAAGAAGCAAGAGAAACAATAAAAGATTTTATGGGTGCAGAAACTCCAAATGAAATTATTTTTACATCTTGCGGAACAGAAAGTGCCAATATGGCAATTCGCGGTGCACTTGCTCTAAATAAAGACAAAAAACACATAATTACAACTGCTGTTGAGCATCATTGTGTTTTAAATTTATATAAAGAATTAGAAGAAAATGGTTATACGGCAACATATATTGGTGTAAACGAGTGTGGAGAACTTAATTTAGAAGAATTAAAAAATGCAATAAGACCAGACACAGCGCTTGTTTCAGTTATGCACGCAAACAATGAAACAGGAGCAATTTTCCCGATTGCTGAAATTGCTGAAATGGTTAAAGAAATAAACCCAGAAACACTTGTTTTTTCAGACTGTGTGCAAGTTGCAGGCAAAGTGAAAATGAACCTTAAAGAAACAAAAGTTGATTTTGCTTCAATTTCAGGTCATAAATTCCACGCACCAAAAGGAATTGGTGCACTTTACATCAAAAGAAGAGTCAAAATTCCTCCGTTTTTAATTGGTGGACATCAAGAAAGAATGTTAAGAGCAGGCACTGAAAATGTTCCATATATTGTTGCTATGGGCGAGGCCGCGAAAATTTGCATGCAAAATTTCGATGAAAAAATTAAAAAAATTACACACCTTAGAAACAAGCTTGAAAAAGGTATTTTAAATAACATTTATAATGCGATTTTAAATTCAAAAGCCGAAAACAAGGTGCCAAACACAATAAATATTGGTTTTCAATATGTTGAGGGGGAGCTAATTCTTCTTTATTTAAATGAACTTGGGATTTGCGCAAGCTCAGGAAGTGCTTGTACTACGGGAGACCTCGAGGCAAGCCACGTTTTAAGAGCACAAAATGTTCCTTTTACTGCTCTTCATGGCAGTATTCGTTTTTCTCTTTCACATTTTACAACTGAAGAAGAAGTTGATTATGTAGTTGAAAATTTACCAAAAGTCATTAATAAAATTATAGAAATCTCTCCATTCCAAAAAGAGCTAAAAGAACTTAAAAACAAAAAAAATTAAGATTTAGAAACATGGAGGGTGAAAACATGCAATTTTTTCATGCAAAATGTTTTTATTATTTTGTAAAGGAAAGGATTTTGTGATGGTTTTGAATGGTATTGCTGCGACAATGAAAGTGCCGAAAAACAATACAACAAACACTATTGGGCATATTTTATCAAAAAATATACTCCCCTTTCGAGGTATAAATGATGTTCGACAAGAACAAATTGACGCAGTAAATAAAAAAGATTCTTTTACAAAAACAACCCCATCGTTTGATTTTGAGAAATGTTATAACGAATATTACAACGCAGATAAAATTAATTCAGTGATAAATGGCAGAATTAAAGAAATATGCGAAAGCAACGAAGCAATCCCACATGTTGAAGAAGATATTATCAAGCACTTTGATAAACATCATATCCAAACAACATATGAATACGCTAAAACAATAGGCAAGCAGTTAAAATTAAATGACCAAGAAATGTATAAATTAGAAGTTGCAGCAACACTTCATGATATAGGCAAAACACTTATTCCAGATGAAATTTTAAATAAACCATTTGGGCTTAATCCAAGAGAACGTGAAATAATTAATACTCATTCAGAACTCGGCTATGAAATATTAAAAGGCTTGGGCGCAAACGAAGAATCATTAGATGTGGCGCTTAACCACCATAGAGATAATGCAGGCGGGAAACTATGCGATATTGTAAAAATTGCAGATAGATATTCTGCGCTAACATCAGTTAGGCCATATAAAGGTGCGTTCACCCAAGATGAATCATTTGAAATCTTAAACAAAGAAGTTAAAGACGGAAGATTAAATGGAGAATACTTGCAAGCGTTTAAAGACGCTATTGGTTATATTGATCCTAAAGAAAATAGTGAAAAATTAGATAAAAAAAGAAAACCCTCTACTGTTGAATAAAATTAAAAATAAAAAAGAGCCTTTTGGCTCTTTTATAAAATGGTGCGCTTGGCGCGATTCGAACGCGCGACCTATCCCTTAAAAGGGGAGTGCTCTACCGGCTGAGCTACAAGCGCATCTTATGAAAATTTTCAATATCCCTTAGGACATGTAATAAGATAGCAAGAACATGTTTTCTCGTCAAATACTTTCTTTAAAATTCTTAAAAAGGTTTTGTTTGAGAAAGTCTGTTTCTTAATTCTCTGAATCTTTGGATATCTTCTTGAGCTTTTGAAGTTTCTTTGAAAATAACTTGATTTGAAGGGTGTACAAGCAAAATAGCATCAACATGCACTTCCAAAAAGTCATATTTTCTTGGTGCTGCAGAAGAATTTTTTGACATAATTTCAGCGTTTGTAACAGCGATAAATCTTTTGTCTTTATCATTCAATAAGTCAGTTAATTCTCTGTTTGTGTTTGTATATTTTGAAACGTGAACCGTGCCTTTAATATCGTGGTCTTTTGTTAAAATGAATACCTCTATTGGCACTGTATCAGCATTTTTCGCCATTTTTGCTCCTTTATTTTTTCTTTCATTATATATTACAATTCAATTTTCGACAATATCTAAATTTTGTGTTTTAATAAAGAAAAATGACAACTAGGGGATAAAAAATGATAGTAGTAATGGAGCCAAAAGCCACAGAGGCGCAAATTTCAAAGGTAGAAGAATATTTAATAAGTCACGGCTTTAAAATCAATTTAAACCGAGGTGAAGTTTTAACAGTAATCGCAGCGATTGGCGACAAAAGACTTATAAATGGACATGCAATATCTTCTTTAGATGGTGTCCACGATGTAAAATTTGTTCAAGAACCATATAAACTTGCAGCAAAACAAGCACAAGACCATGATACAATTATAACCTTTCCAAATGGAGTTAAAATTGGCGGGCTTCAAAAACCTGTTTTGATGGTTGGACCATGTAGTGTTGAGCAAGAATATGAAGGGCTTTTAAAAGTTGCAATTGCGGCTAAAGAAATGGGTTGCGAATTTTTAAGAGGTGGCGCTTTTAAACCAAGAACTTCTCCTTATGATTTTCAAGGTTTGGAAGAAAAAGGCTTGCAATATCTTGCTCGTGCAAGAGAAGCAACAGGCTTGTTGGTAATCACTGAAGTTATGGACACAGTTGATATTCCATTAATTGAAAAATATGCAGATGTATTGCAAGTTGGTGCTCGAAATATGCAAAACTTCAAGCTTTTAAAGGCTTTAGGACAATGCAAAAAACCAGTTATGCTAAAACGTGGTGGCGCTGCTTCAATTCGTGAATTTTTACTCGCGGCAGAACACATTATGTACCATGGCAACCACAATGTAATTCTTTGCGAAAGAGGAATTAAAAGTTTTGACGATTCTTTCACAAGAAATACACTTGATATTGCGGCAGTTCCTGTAATTCGCAAATATTCACACTTGCCAATAATTGTTGACCCATCACATGGTACAGGCAAAAGATATTTAATTGAACCTATGGGAAAAGCAGCACTAATCGCAGGTGCGCATGGTCTTATGATGGAAGTTCACCACGACCCAGACCACGCTTCTTCAGATGGCGCACAAAGCCTTACAATTGAACAATTCAAAGAAGTAACAAGAAAATTAAACAAATTAATAGGAAGAATTGATTACGATAACAAAATGAACGGTTAATTTTGTTAGAAAGGAGTAAAAATGTTAATGCAAGGTAAAAAAGGCATAATATTTGGAGTTTCAAATAAATTTGGTATAGCTAATGCAATTGCAGAAGCATTATATGCGCAAGGTGCTGAAATCGCGTTCACATACGCAAGCCCTGTTATGGAGAAAAGAGTTCGCCCAATCGCAGAATCAATGAACGCTAAAATGTGCATGGAATGCGATGTTACAAATGATGACGCAGTTAAAGCAGTGTTTGAAGAATACGCAAAAAATTATGATTCTTTAGATTTCGTGGTTCACGCGGTTGCTTTTGCAAATAAAGAAGATTTAGAAGGTGAGTTTTATTTAACATCTAAAGAAGGTTGGGATTTGGCAATGCATGTTAGCGCATATTCACTTCTTACAATCTCAAAATATGCTCAGCCTCAAATGGAAAAATCAGGTGGCGGTGCAATCCTTGCACTTTCATACATTGGTGGCGAAAAAGCAGTTGCGAACTATAACATCATGGGCGTTGCAAAAGCGGCTCTTGAATCTTCGACAAGATATATCGCAGTTGATCTCGGTAAATATAACATTAGATGTAACTGTTTATCTGCTGGGCCTATGAAAACAATGGCAGCGAAAGGTATTTCGGGTTTTGACAGAATGCTCAAAGCAAATGTCCTCAAGGCACCACTTAAAAGAACACCTACTCTTGAAGATATTGGGAGAGCAGGTTTATATTTGACTTCTGACTTATCATCAGGTGTCACAGGTCAAGTTCATTATGTAGATTGTGGTGCAAGTTCTGTTTTTGCTTCTCTTGATGAAATGATAGCACTAGACGGGGTTAACGCATCTGTATAGTTTTTGTTATTAAGACGAATAAATGCTCTCTGAATTTTATAGGGGGCATTTATTTTTTTTGATTTTTTCTTTGTTTGATTTCTGGTGCTATTATTTTTGATTGGAATTGGCTTACCAAATCTAAAAATTCGGGTGCTAAAATGCCATATTCGCCAAAGAGATTTTTCTGTGTAACTGTTTCCATAAATTCTTTTTGGGTTATTTCATAACCATTGCTGTCTTCTTTGGTTTTAATTTTTAAAATTCTAAATAATACATCAACTTTGAGATTATCAATTAGATAGAATTTGTCATAATAAAAAAATTTGAAGAAACGATTACCGTATTTTTTTCCTTCGTCTGTGCTCATTTCGAGCAATTGTGCAAGTTCCATTATATTTCCTTTTTTCTATGCGCATGTAAATAGTATAATAAAATTTTAAAAATAAAAGTTAATATATATACCGATGTTAAACTTTTACAAAACTTTAAATTTGTTTTGAATTACTAAAAAAATTTCAATTTTTATTTTTGATGTAAAATAATTTTATGGAAATGGAATATTTATACGCAAAAATTCATAGAGCAACAGTTACTCAAGCTGATATTAACTACATTGGCTCAATTACAATAGATAAAGCGCTACTTCGTGCTTCAGGGATTAGGGTTAACCAAAAAGTTGATATTTTAGACATTGATAATGGTGAAAGATTTTATACATACGTTCTTGAAGGTGAAGAAAATTCAGGCGTTATTTGTTTAAATGGCGCAGCAGCAAGAAAAGTTTCAGTCGGAGACAAAGTTATAATTGTGGCATATGCTTCAATGAACGATGAGGAATATAACAATTTTGAACCAAAAGTGGTTCATGTGGATAGTTCAAATAAAATTATAGAAATATAATTTTGACTTTTTAAAATTAATCCTTAATTTTTATACAGCAAAAAGACTATTTTTTATTTTTTTTTGAAATAAAAACGAGTTTTAGTCGTTATCGTAACT
>JAZNJP010000254.1:0-3625 GCA_045578125.1 Candidatus Gastranaerophilales bacterium
TGACCTCTTGAAAATGTTAAACATTTCTGCTCCATATAATTAAAAATAAATTTATGCTATTATATTAGATGTAAAATAAATGGTTTACAAGAGATAAAATGTTAAGATTTAATACACCACACAATATGGCTGGAACGCTTATCTGCGTTGAAGGAATAGACGGCTCAGGAAAGAGCACACAGCTTGATTTATTATACACTTGGCTAAAATCCAAAAAGCTTGATGTAATTTTAACTCAATGGAACTCGTCTGACCTCATATCTGACACAACAAAACGTGCCAAAAAGAAAAATCTTCTTTCTGGGCGCACATTTAGTTTGCTTCATGCGGTTGATTTTGCAGACAGACACGAAAAAATCATTATGCCAGCGCTTCGTGCAGGTTTTATTGTTCTTGCAGATAGATATGTTTACACAGCGTTCGCTAGAGACGTCGCAAGAAATGTTGATAGAAAATGGGTTAGAAACATGTATTCTTTTGCAGTGAAACCAGATATGGCGCTTTATTTTGATGTTAGCGCAAAAGTTTCACTAAACAGAATTTGCACAAACAGACAACCAAAATTTTACGAAGCTGGTATGGATATGCAACTTTCAAATAATCCATACAAAAGCTATTTACTCTTCCAAAACAGAGTTATAGAACAATATAAAGATATGGTTGAAGAATATGGACTTATCAAAATTGACGCACTAGAATCAATCCATAATCAGCAAAAATATCTAAGACAAATCACTACAGAATTGTTATCAAAAAAAGGAATTAATTTAGAATAGGAGTTTTAATGAAACTTGGAGTAAATATAGACCACGTTGCAACGCTCAGAAATGCAAGAGGAGGAGTTGAACCTAGCGTTCTTGAAGCAGGTTTTATATGCGATAAATTAAATGTTGCAGAAATTACAATTCATTTAAGAGAAGACAGACGCCACATCAAAGATGAAGATGTTTATACTCTTAAAAAACAAGCAAAAACTCCAATAAATTTAGAAATGGCAACAACTGAAGAAATCCAAAAAATTGCTTTGGATGTTGTTCCACATAGCGTTTGCCTTGTTCCTGAAAAAAGACAAGAAGTTACAACCGAAGGCGGACTTGATATAGAAGGACAAAAAGAAAGGTTAAAAGAATTTATAAAACCACTGCAAGAAAAAGGAATTATAGTTAGCCTTTTTATTGACCCAGACGAAACACAAGTGCGCGCTAGTGCTGAAATTGGCGCAGATTATGTTGAGCTTCATACAGGCTCATTTTCTGAAGCCAAGGGCGAAGAAGTTGAAGTTGAATTTGAAAAACTTAAATCTGCTGCAGAGCTTGCTCAAAGCTTAGGTTTAAAAGTGAACGCAGGACACGGTTTAAATTATCAAAATGTTCATTATATGCACAAAATCAAAGGTATAGATGAGCTTAACATCGGGCACAGCATTATATCTCGTGCAATATTTACAGGACTAGAATCTGCAATCGCTGAGATGAAAAGTTTGGTTGAATAATTAATTTTCATATTCTAAGTGCCGTTCGTTTTTTCTTTTGTAAAACTCATAAACATCTGGTGCATAAAGTTTCATCAAGCCATCAATTAAACCAACGTTATCACTTTCTTTAATTGTGATTTTATTATTGCGCATTTTTTTTCTTGAGATTCCTGTGCCCAACGGCATTGAAACTCCTTGCAACATTTTTTGCTGACTTGCAATTTTAAGTCTTTCAACTCTTTTGAGGAAAGAATAATGTTCATTAGTTGTGCCAAATAGATAATCTTCAAGAGCCTCTATTCTGTATAAAGTGTCTTCATTTTCATGGCTATTTTGAAAATGCCTATCTTCCATAATTTTGATTGCTCTTAAAGTTTTTCTATCCACGTCAAAATCTTGAGAATAAAGAGGAGAAAAGGAAAATAATAGGAAAAAAATGATAATAAATTTAGACTTCAGAGAACCCATGTTCTCAAAATTTAAATTTGTTTATTAAGAAATTTATCGGCTAGGCAAAATTTTAAAAGAATATATTAACTAATGTAACAATTTAATTTAAAAACATAAAGAAAACTAAAAAAATGTCGATTCACAAAACATAAGGTAAGGATTGGACAATAATTGTGAAAAAATTAGTATATATGGCTTTAGTTATAATGATGATTGCGATTGGGCAAACAATGGTTTGCGCCGACAATTACGAAGCAATCACCAAAAATGCTAAAATCACTTCATCAATTCAAGCCTTAGAAACAATTAACAGATATGATGTTATTTCAATTTTAAAAGGTAACAACACTACAAGAAAACCAATCAGGGTAATGTTTCGCGAACTTGAAGTTTACGGACTTGCAAATTGCGAAGCCGTAACGATGAAAACACAATCAGGTGCTCTTGTAATTTACATCAACAAAAAACACCAAAATGCCCCAATTGAAGCGATTGCTTGTTTAATTGCACATGAAAGCCAACATCATACTCAAACAGGCACAAAACAAGAAGAAATTAGAGCTTGGGTTAAAGAAACTTCAACTTGGAATGCATTTGTAAGAAGAAATCCTGCAATCGCCCAATCAAATTCCCCACTTGTTAAAAGAGAAAACTATATCAACAAAGCATATCTCGCAGATAACCAAGGCTCAAAAGGGATTGAAAAAGTTGTATCTGGAATTGCTATGTATAAAGGCTTAAACTAATTTCTATGCTTTTTGCGCAAAACTTCAGCCTTTAGGTTTTTAATTATATCCATATAATATTTTTCTTTTAATTCAGGAGGTAAAAACTCCATTTTTTCAACAGACTCAAAGACAATTTTTTCATCTTCTTCTGAAATTTCCTGCGCCAAAATTTCTTCTTCTGCATATTCTACAAAATCCGTATCTTCATTTTCATCAAAAAATTCTTCATTTGTTTTCCAATTCTTGTAAGAAAAAACAATGTCAGAAACTTTGATGCCTAAAGGTGTGGCATAAACCATAATTTTTTCAATTATTTTTTTTGAAAACATTGTAAGTTCTTGGGTTATGGCCGAATTTTTACACTCAACATATAATTTTTCAAATTTAATTGAAGTTGGACGGGTAAATTTTGCAAATTTGAAACCTACAATTTCTTCCCAAAAAGAAAACAATGTTGAACATTTAAGCGCAAACTTATATTTTGGGTTTGCGCTTAAATCGTTTTCTAAAATATCTTTAATTGTAGAAAAATTTTCTGTCATTATGCCTTTAATGCAAGTGCTTGTTCTTTTAATTTAGAAGCAACTGAAGTATCTTCCCAAGGAACATAGAAATCAGTTCTGCCAACGTGGCCATATGCAGCAAGTTTTTGATAGAATTTACCGCCATTTTTTGCTGGCAAGTTTCTCATATCAAAAGTGTTAATGATTGCAATTGGTCTCAAATCAAAATTATCTGAAACAAGTTTAGAAATTTCTTCATCTGAAATTTTACCTGTGCCAAATGTATCAACAAGAATTGAAACAGGACGAGCAACGCCAATTGCGTATGCAAGTTCTACTTCGCATTTTTGAGCAAGACCTGCCGCAACAATGTTTTTTGCAACCCAGCGAGCAGCGTATGCAGCTGAGCGGTCAACTTTTGTTGGGTCTTTTCCAGAAAACGCACCGCCACCGTGACGAGAATATCCGCC